>CALCXL010000435.1 GCA_937907595.1 uncultured Pseudomonadota bacterium | reverse complement strand
CGAAAAATCGTAGATATCGACGAAGTAGAAGACGACAACCAAGAGCTGTCGATCAAGGCGCCGCGGCGCGCAGCGACGTGGAGCCCCTGGGCAGCCTGAGCGGGACCTTCGACTGCGTCATCGCCCCCACCGACGTCGACGAGTTCGACCTGGGCCCCGCCCACTGGGAGGGCGAGATCGAGCACACGGCGTACACCGTGGGCCTGCGCACCCAGGGCTGCTTCGCGCGGCTGTTCGAGGTGGACCGTGGCTGGGTGGCCAACATCACCCTGTTCCAGCAGGTCAGCTACACGCTGGCGCAGGTGCTGGAGCTGGACCTCCCCATCGATCCGAACGGCGACGGGGAGCTGCTGCAGCCCGGGGAGGACGTGATCATGAGCGGCAACGACGGCTTCGGCTCCCTCTACCTGCTCAACCGCGACCCGGTGGATCAGAGCGTCATCGTGCGGGTGGCCGGCGGGGTGGTGACCCTGGACGAGGTGGGGCTCAGCGAGGGCGACCACATCTCCGGCTCCTTCGACAGCCTGCGCTTCGGGGCGGTGAACTGATGGGCCGCCTCACCGCGCTGCTCTTGCTGCTCCCCGCGCCGGCCCTGGCGCAGGGCATCATCTCCTTCGAGGAGCTGGGCCAGATCCACCCGGATCGAAGCTGCTACACGGGCCACCCCGACCTGCCCCTGGTCGGCATCCCCGACGGCCCGGTGGCCTTCGACCTGTCCTACCTGGAGGAGCGCGGCGGCGGCTACCAGGTGCAGGATGTGGGCGACGTGTCCTTCGTCGGCGGCCCCTGGACCTACAACTCGCTGTCCGGCGACGCGGTGCAGGGCTCCCTGGTGGCCTTCCTGGAGGCGCACCACGACGAGTACGACTTCATCAGCATCTTCGTGACGCAGTCGCTCAACTTCGGCGCCTTCTACGCGCCGCTGGCCAACACCACGCGCGGCATCGGCCGGCCGATCTACCCCAGCCAGATCGACTCCTTCCAGGAGCTCGAGGGCTACCTCTTCATGAACTCGATCTTCGACTACCTCTACAACGACACGGAGACGGCGCGCGACGCGCTCTTCTTCGGCCAGGAGACCGGCCACCGCTGGGGCTCCTTCGTGCGGAGGCGTGGCGGCGGCTTCGACATGCTGGGCCGGGACGACAGCCACTGGAACTTCTTCATGGACACCGACAACTCGGTCATGGAGGGGAACGCGTGGATCGAGTCGCCGGGCAACGGTCGCTTCGAGACCGATCACCAGTCGCCCATCGGCTACAGCGATCTGGACCTCTACCTCATGGGCCTCATCCCTCCCCAGGATGTGGAGCCCTGGATGCTGATCAAGGACCCGAACGTGGTCTACAACCCCTACGAGTGGGGCAACGACGACATCAACGCCACGACCACGCCCTACTACTACATCCGCGACTTCACGGACCGGGACGAGATCCCGGCGATCATCGTCACCGGCACTCCGGAGATGGTGACCATCGACGACGTGATCTTCATGGAGGGCGTGCGCAACCCCTCCAGCGAGGAGTCCCAGCGCGACTTCCGCATGGCGTTCGTGATCATGCACCCCGAGTCGGAGCCCGTGGACTTCGACGACTACCTGGTGGTGGAGGACACGCGGGAGGGCCTCAAGGCGCTGTGGGAGGACATGGTCTACGACGAGGCCGTGCTGACGACCACCCTGGGGACCTCGGGCTCCTACCTCTTCCGCCCGGGCGTGTTCACCCCCACCGCGGTCTACGAGCCCGCCCAGTTCGACGAGGACGAGGACGGGGAGCTGATCTACGAAGGCGACGTCGCCGGCGACAGCTGCCAGGCGTCCCTGTCGGGGGCCTCGGGCGGGCTGTTCGGCCTGGTGCTGCTGGCCGGCGGACGCCGCCGCCGCCGCTGATCCCTCTGGGGCTCGGCGCGCGGGACGATCAGCCCAGGCCCATCGCCCGGCCGCCCTGGTAGATGGCGAAGGAGCAGAGCCAGGCCAGCGCCGTCATGTAGACGAACAGGAAGACCGGCCAGCGGTAGCTCCGCGTCTCCCGTTTGACCGCCGCCAGCGTGCTCATGCACTGGCAGGCCAGGGCGAAGAAGACCATCAGGCTGAAGCCGACCAGGGGCGTGTAGACCGGTCGGCCGTCGGCGTGGGCCTCCGCCCGGATCTTCTCCCGCAGGGTGGTGGAGGTCTCGTCGACGTCGCCGCCCACGCCGTAGACCACGCCCATGGTCGCCACGAAGACCTCCCGCGCGGCGAAGGCGCCGATGAGCCCGACCCCGATCTTCCAGTCGAAGCCCAGGGGCGCGATCGCCGGCTCGATCGCCTGGCCCAGCCGCCCGCCGTAGGACTCCTGCAGGGACACCGCCGCGGCTTCCTGAGGCCCCAGGGCCTCCGCCCGCTCCTCGGACATGCGGGGGAAGGCCAGCAGCGCCCACAGGATGATCGTGCAGGCCAGGATCACCGTGCCGGCCTCGGTCAGGAAGATGCGGGTGCGGTCCCACATCATCCGCCAGACGGTGTTCAGGCGAGGCAGGCGGTAGGGCGGGAGCTCCAGCAGCAAGGGCTCGTTGCGGCCCTTGAGCACGGTGCGCCCCAGCACCGCGGCCGCCACCAGGGCCACGGCGATGCTGAAGACGTACATGCCCGCCAGGAGCAGGCCCTGCACCGGAACGTTGCCCTGGTCGCCAGCGGGGTAGAGCGCCGCGATCAGCAACGTGTAGACCGGCAGGCGGGCCGAACAGAGCGTCAGGGGCACCACCATCATGGTCAGGAAGCGGTCCCGTCGCCGCTCCATGGTCCGGGTGGCCAGGACCGCTGGCACCGCGCAGGCGAAGCCCGAGAGCATGGGCACGAAGGCGCGGCCGTGCAGGCCCACCGACTTCATGATCCGGTCCATGAGGAAGGCGATGCGGGCCATGTAGCCCGAGTCCTCCATCAGCCCGATCAGCAGGAACAGCAGGAGGATCTGGGGCAGGAAGACGAGCACGGAGCCCACGCCGGCGATGAGGCCGTCGGCGACGAAGTCCTCCACGATGCCGTCGGGCAGGACCGCGCGGGTGCCGTCGGCCAGGGCGCCGATCAGCGACTCCACCACGCCGATCGCCGGGTCGCTCCAGGAGAACAGGCCCTGGAAGAGCACGGTCATGATCACCAGGAAGAGCAGGAAGCCCCAGGCCGGGTGGACCAGGACGGCGTCGATGCGATCGGTCAGCGAGCGGCCGCCGCTGCGGGAACGCACGACGCAGGGCATGAGGTCGCGATCGATGAAGCCGTAGCGGGCGCCGACGATTGCGGCGTCGATGTCCTCCTCACCGTCGAAGCCTGCGCGCGCCGCCTCCACCCGGGCGGCCAGGGCGGGGTCTTCTGTCTCCTCTTCGGAGCCCGCCTCCACCGACAGCAGCGCCCACAGGGCCAGGGCGCGGTGCGGCAGGTCCAGGGAGTCGGCGGCCTCGATCACGGCGGGGGGGTAGGCGATGGGGGGGGCGGCGCGCTCGGCGGCGCGGAGCAGCCCGGCCGCCCGGGGCAGGAGGTCGTCCACGCCCTGACCGGTGCGGGCGCTCACGGCGACGACCGGCGCACCCAGGCGCTCGCTGAGGGCCGCGAGGTCGATGTCCACGCCCTGGCGAGTCGCCTCGTCCGCCATGTTCAGCACCACCAGGGTGGGCACCGACAGCTCCAGCACCTGCAGGGCCAGGTACAGGTTGTGCTCCAGGTGGGTGGCGTCGCACAGGACCAGCACGGCGTCGGGCAGCGCGTGCCCGTTGCGCCCCAGCAGGGCGTCCACCGCGATGCGCTCCTCGCCGCTGCGCCCGCTCAGGCTGTAGGTGCCCGGCAGGTCCACCAGGTCGATGGGCCCGACGTGGGGCAGATCGATGCGCGCCGACGTGCCCTCCACCGTGACCCCGGGGTAGTTGCCCACGCGGAGGTTGGTGCCGGCCAGGCGGTTGAAGAGGCTGGTCTTGCCGGTGTTGGGCGGGCCCAGGACCACCACGCGTCGAGGGCGATCCTGCACCGGCGGGCCGCGGCGCGGCAGCCCCACCAGGACCCGGTTCTCCGCTCCGCTCATGGTCCGACCTCGATGCCCGCGGCCTCGGCCTTGCGCAGGGACAGGTTGCCGTGCCGGATCTCCAGCTTCAGGGGGTCCCCCAGGGGGGCCACGCCGACCACGCGCACCCGGGTCCCGGCCACGAAGCCCAGCTCCAGCAGGCGGCGGCGAAAGGCCCGCTCGCCGCGCACGCCGAGCACCGTGCGCCACTCGCCCTGGGGGCTCCCGAGCAGGGTCTCGGCGGTGGGCAGGTCCATGGTCGCTCCGTCAGGTGATATTGAGAATCGTTTTCATTCTCTGGGGAGGGGCCGGAGTGTACTCGCTTCCGGGCTCGGTCGCGCGACGGATGTCACGTAGGATCCCGCATGCGCTACTCCCCCCTGATCGCGGCCTCCTTGCTCTCCCTGGCCCCTGCCTCCCCGGCCGGGGCGGCGGACATCGACGTGCTGCTGGTGGGCAACAGCTACACCTCCTTCAACGACCTGAGCGACGTGCTGGCGGGGATGCTGACGGAGCACCCGGCGGCGAGCACGTCGCGGGTGCTGGACCACTCGCCGGGAGGTCAGCGCCTGCCGCAGCACCTGGCGGAGGCCGACGGCACCAACGGGGACACCCCGCTGCGGGGCTGGCTCACCGACGACGTCGACGGGTGGGACGCGGTGCTCTTCCAGGACCAGAGCCAGGTGCCCGGCTTCTACGACGTGGACCCCATCTACGACGCCAGCCTGCAGGCCTTTGTCGCCCTGGATCGCCTGGCGGCGGCGGCGCCCGGGGCCCCGGTGACGGTGCTGTACATGACCTGGGGACGCCTGGACGGGGACCCCACCAACGCGACGCTGTACCCGGACTTCGCGGCCATGCAGGACCGCCTGGAGGAGGGCTACCGCCGCTTCGCCGCCGCCGCAGACCGTCCTGTGTTCATCGCGCCCGTCGGCCTGGCCTTCGCGGCCGTGCACGCAGCGGTGCTGGCGGAGGGGGACGATCCGACCGCCGACGGGACCTGCTTCGAGCGGCTCTACAGCGGCGACGGCAGCCACCCCTCGGCCGAGGGCACCTGGCTGGTGGCCGCCACCATCGCCCGCTCCCTGACCGGGCAGGACCCGGTGGAGCCGAAGAAGCCCTGCGGGGCGATCTGGGCCGAGGCCGCGCGGGTGGCTGCCGACGGGGAGACGCCCGTGGGCCTGCTGGCGGGCGGGGACGACGACGACGCGGCGGACGACGACGACGCGGCGGACGACGACG
>CALCXL010000434.1 GCA_937907595.1 uncultured Pseudomonadota bacterium | reverse complement strand
TCATCGCGGGTTCCCTGGTCCTGATGCTGTCGGCGCGCCACGCCCACGCGCACCGCCACCATCCCCTGGTGCACACCCACGCGCACCAGCACGTCGACGGCCACCACCTGCACCAGCACGAGGGCCTGGATCCCGCCGCCTGGCACACCCACGAGCACCCGCACGATCCCTTGGAGCACAGCCACCCCCACGAGCCCGACCTGCACCACCGGCACGAGCACGCGCCGGGGTCCGAGGAGCCAGCGACCGCGGCGCACGAGCATGGCTGATCCCGGCCGTGTCTTCAGGGCGTCGGCGGGCGCGGTCCTGCTCCTGTGCGCCGCCTGCGAGCCCTCTGCCCCCGGAGGCTTTGCGTCCGGCGGCGACCCCGCGCCCACCCCCACCCCCCAGGCCACGCCGGCCCCCGACCCCTTCACGCTGGGGGAGCACTACGCCGACGTGCCCGGCTTCGAGCCCCTGAGCTACCCCCTGGTCCAGGGCGCGTGCGTCGACGGCGCCCTCGAGCTCCCCCCCGCCTGGTACCGCCTGGGCACGTCCCCCGAACGGTTGGAGGAGATCAACCCCCGGAGCGTCGACGAGGAGGGGCAGGTGGTGGGGGAGAGCTTCGAGCCCGGCACCGCCCTGGTCGACGTGGTGTTCTCCCTCGACGATCCGGTCTGCATCGACGCCCTGCCCGAGGCTCAGCGGGTGGGCGGGCCCTGGTTCGAGGGTCCCTTCGGCGTCCTCGAGCTGGAGGCCCTGGCCCCCGAGCTGGCCCGCGCCGGCCGACGCGTCTGCGGAGCCGCCGTGGTCTTCGCCGCCACCCTCAGTCAGTACAACGACGCCTGGCCGGGAGGGGAGGGGACCGGGCCGCGGGTGGGGGACCGGGACGGATCGATCTGCAGCGGCAAGGTCGGCCACGAGCCCATGGGCTTTGTGGGCTGCACGTCCCGCGCGGGGCTGGGCGAGTTCCTGGTCAAGTCTCCCTGGGGGGCTCTGGAGGGACCGCTGGAGGAGCACCTGCTGGCGCAGTACCCCAGCCTCGACTCGCTGGACGTGGGCCATGTGGCCATCGGCGGGCTGATCGCGCGGCCGGACACCTTCTACTTCTGGGAGGCCTCGGGCCTGCACGCGCACGGGCGGGAGGTCGACGACCTCAACTTCGACCACACCGCGTACTTCTGCGCCGATCCTGACACGACCGTCGACGAGGATCGCCTGTGGGACGACTTCGCACAGGCGCGATCCCAGGCCGCCAGCGCGCAGGAGTGGATCGATCTGGTGTCTGCGCTCTGATCGCTGGGCGGCGCCCCGGCTGCGCGCCCTACTTGCGCACGAAGCGCGGGACCCCGCGGCGCAGGTACTCGCGCAGGCGCTCGTTGCGGTAGTAGTTCCACACGCCCTCGTCCGGGCAGCGGTCCTCGCCCCGGAGCTTGCAGCCCGCCCAGCCGCGCAGGAAGTAGATGCCGCCGACGTGAGGCGCCTGCAGGGTGTAGGCCGCCGCCCGCCCCATCAGCAGCACCGGGTGGTGCCCCAGGAAGTAGGCGTAGCGGCCCTTGCGGCGGTAGCCCTGTGCCACGCCGAAGCGGGTCGCGGTCAACCGCTCGTGGGTGGCGACGACGTGGGGCAGCCTGCGCGTGCCCCAGCCCAGCAGCTTGGCCTTCACGTTGGCGGCGCCGTCGAAGCCGGGCCAGGGTGGCAGCCCGCCGATCTGCTCCAGGGTCTCCATGCGGAAGGTCTGGGTGGCGCCGCGGGGCAGGTCCTCGCGCTGCAGGCGTTCCTTCTGGGTGGCGCCCTCGTTCTCTGCCTGCATGGTGGAGGAGACGACGCCGAGGCGGGGGTCCTGCTCCAAGGCCTCCAGCAGCAGCCGGTAGTGCTCCGGCGGCAAGCGGATGTCTGCGTCCAGCACCCCGGCCGCGTCCGGCTCCACGCCGCGCTCCCGGGCCAGGGCGATGACCTGCTCCAGGCCCCAGCGCTTGATGCGGGCGATGTGCCCGCCCAGGTACTCGCCCGATCGCTCGGGCGACCGGCGGACCTCCATCCAGGGGCGGGACGCCGCCTGCTCGACCGCCCACTCGTAGGTCCCGTCGGTGCTGCCGTCGTCCACCACCATCCACAGGGCGGGCCGAAGCTCCTGCGCTTCCAGGTCGGCGAGCTGGCCCGGCAGGTTCTCCAACTCGTCGAACGCCGGGGTGGTCAGGACGAAGACGCGCACGACCCTTCCTCGCAAGCCGCACCCGGCCTGTCAAGCGCGCCGACCCGCGGGGTCGGCTATCTTCCGCGCCATGAAGCCCCTCCTCTTCGCCTTGCTGCTCGCTGGTTGTCCCCTCCAGGACGGCCCGGACGACGACGACTCCGCCGCCCTCGACGACGACGACGACGCGGTGGCCGCGGACCCCCTGCCCGTCGCCAACCTGGACATCACCGCGGTCACCGCCAACCAGGGGGTGGAGGTGGTGATCATGGAGGACGGCGACGAGATCCCGCGCAACGCCTCGCTGGTCGCCAACCGGCCGCTGCTGCTGCGGGCCTACGTCGCGCCGGCGGCCGGCTACGTCAACACCATCGTCCTGGGTCGGCTGACCTGGGACGGCGCCCTGCACGAGGACTCCACGCCCATCACCGGCACGTCGGAGCCGGGGGATCTGGACAGCACGCTGCACTGGGTCATCGACGCCGCGGACGTGCGGCCGGACTCGACGTTCAGCATCGAGCTGCTGGACAGCCGAGGCGGCGACGGGCCCACCGGGGACAGCCACCTGTGGCCGACGTCGGGGGAGGCCGACGTGGGCGCGGAGTCCGCCGGCGGCACCCTCAAGCTGGTGGTCGTGCCCATCGAGTACAACGGCGACGGCAGCGGGCGGTTGCCCGACACGTCGCCGGACCAGGTGGAGCTCTTCGACGCCCTCCTGTCCCGCGTCTTCCCCACCAGCGACATCTCCGTGGAGGTTGGCCCCACCCTGGTCTGGAACACGCCGTTGACCAACAGCGGCGACGGCTGGGAGGAGCTGCTCAACGCAGTGCTGGAGCTGCGGAACAGCTCCAACATCGACGTCGACGAGTACTGGTACGGCCTGTTCAAGCCCACCGAGACGCTCTCCGACTGGTGCAGCGGCGGCTGCCGCATGGGCCTGGGCTTCGTCCTGGACGACTACAACTCCTACTGGGCGCGCGCGGGGCTCGGCACGGGCTTCGACCAGTTCCAGGCGATGGGGACGATGGCGCACGAGCTGGGCCACCTGCACGGCCGTTACCACGCCGACTGCGGCGGCGCGTCGGGCATCGACCCCTTCTACCCCTACGACGACGCGGCGCTGGGCACCTGGGGCTGGGACATCTTCGGCGTGTCCGGCCTGCAGGATCCGGAGACGACGGTGGACATGATGAGCTACTGCGATCCGGTCTGGGTCAGCGACTACACCTGGCAGCGGCTGCACAACCGCATGCGTCTGGTGGGCGGCTCGGCCGATCTGCAGGGCGTGCCCACCGACTACTGGTCCGCGGCGATCAGCGGCGAGGGCCGGGTGGGCAAGGCGCGCAAGCTGGTCTTGCCTGTGCCGCCGGCCGGCCGCGTCGTGGAGACCGTGGACGTCGATGGCGCCCCCCTGCGCGGCGCCTTCGTGGAGGCCGCGCACACCGGCGGCGGCGTGGCGATCTTCCCCCGCCCGCCGTCTCCTGACAGCTCGGCCACCGTCTCCCCGCGCTGATCCCTCCCCTGCGCCCGGCGGCCCGGGCGTCGTCGCCCTGCGGGTTCTAGGATGCGCGGGTGGCCCGACTCCTCCCCTTGTTGATCCTGCTCAGCGGCTGCGCCTTCGGGCCCGGGCCCGGGGACATCGCGTGCCAGGGCGACGCCTACTGCCCTGACGACCACTGGTGCGCGCCCGACGGTGCCCCCGATGGGTCCGGTCCGGGCTGCGTCGAGGGCGAACGGACGGTGGCGGACGACGACGACGTCGCCAACGACGACGACAGCCTGGACGACGACGACGTCGCCAACGACGACGACAGCGTGGACGACGACGACTCGGTGGACGACGACGACAGCGTGGACGACGACAGCGTGGACGACGACGACTCCGTGGACGACGACGACACCGCCACCGACGACGAC
>CALCXL010000433.1 GCA_937907595.1 uncultured Pseudomonadota bacterium | reverse complement strand
CGGCGTTCTCGTAGGCCGTAAGCACGGGGATGAGGTTGTAGGCCTGGAAGACGAAGCCGATGCGGTCCCGGCGCAGGCGGCTGCGCGCCTTGCGGCCCAGGGAGCCCAGGTCCTGGCCGTCGACGATCACCGTGCCCGACGTCGGCTGATCCAGCGCGCCGATCAGGTTGAGTGCGGTGCTCTTGCCGGATCCCGAGGGCCCGCAGATGGCGGTGAACTCGCCCCGCTTGACCACCAGATCCAGCCCGCGCAGGGCCTGCACCTCCACCGTTCCCTGGCGGTAGACCCGGGTGACGTCCTTCAGCTCGACGATCGTGTCGCTCATGACAGCTCCTACTGCAGGCGGATGGTCTCGGCCGGCTCCACCCGTCCTGCCTTCCAGGCGGGGTAGAGGCCGGCGGCGACCGTGGCGAAGAGGACGGACGCCGCGATGGCGAGGGCGTGCTCGGGGAAGATTCCGATGCGCATGACCATGTCGAAGCCCACGCCGGAGATCTCCGCCACGGCGCCCTCCTGGGCGAAGGCGGCGCTCATGTCCAGGCCGTGGGTGTTGAGGTACCAGTAGGGCCAGGCGATGGTGGCGATGGACGCGAGCATGCCCAGGATCGCCAGCCAGACGCTCTCCCAGATCACCAGGCGGAACAGCTGGGCGGCGCTGTAGCCCAGGGCGACCATGATCCCGAACTCGCGCACCCGCTCCATCACGGAGACAAACAGCGTGTTGAAGATCCCCGCCGCCACCAGCAGGGCGATGATCACGATCATCACGCGCCCCCCGCCCACCTTCAGGGCGATGAAGGCGTTGAGCTCCGGCTGGATCTGGTCCCAGGTCAGCACCGCGGTGCCGGCGCCCAGCTCGCTGCGCAGGCGGTCGCGCACGGCCAGGGCGCGGCGGGAGTCGTCGATGAACACCGCCACCTGCGTGGTCTCCGTGGGGTCGTAGCCCAGCAGCGAGCGCACGGTGCCGATGGGCAGCAGGCAGAGCCCCGAGTCCAGGCCGCGGGAGCCGGTCTCCACGATGCCCTTGAGGCGACCCATGCCGGCCACGATCTCGCCGCTGCGATCGGTGAGCGTGTACACGACCTTGGTGCCCAGCTCCGCGCCCAGGTTCTGGGCCAGCCGCGCGCCCAGGATGATCCCCGAGTCGTCCTTGGTCTCGAACATCGCCCCGGACTTGAGGCCGTCGGCCAGGCGGAAGGAGTCCTCGGTCTCCGCCTGCGGGTCGTAGGCGATGAAGATGGCGCCGAAGCTGTCGTGGGCCGTGCTCAGCAGCGTCTGCCCCGCCGTACGCGGCACCACCAGGCCCACGTCCCGGTCCGCGGCGGCGGTGGCCGAGGGGGTGCCGGCGTCGGGCACCGTGCGGGTCAACGTGGGGGAGTCCTGGTACTCCAGGTGCTGGATGGTGACGTGGCCGCTGCCCAGCCGCGCCGCGGTGTCGATGAAGTCGGCGAAGGACTGGTCCTGCATGGCCGTCATCAGCACCGCCAGGAAGCCGCCAAACGCGATGGAGGACAGCGTCAACAGCGTGCGCCGGCGGTGCCGCCACAGGTTGCGCCAGGCCATGGATGCGAGCTTGGGTCCGCGCATTCTGGGCTCCTACTGGTGTCGCATGGCTTCGACGGGCTGGATCCACGCCGCCTTGAAGGCCGGGTAGAGCACCGCGAAGAAGACGATGAAGACGAGCAGCACCACCGGCGTGGCCACGGAGTCCGCGGTGTAGACGCCGTACCAGATGGGGCGCATGGCGATGCCCATCATGTCCGTGCCGCCCAGGCTGCCCACGTTGATGCCGTGCTCCACCAGGTACCACATGCCCGGGAGGGCCAGGACGGTGCCCACCACCAGGGCGATGACGGCCTGCACCGCGCTCTCGGCGAGGATCAGCAGCACCACCGTGCCGGGCGAGACGCCGATGGCCTTGAGCACGCCGAACTCCCGGATCCGCTCGAACACCGCCATGAGCATGGCGTTGAGGATCAGGATGCCCACGGCCACGTACACGATGAAGAAGATGATCCCCACCATCGCCGCGCTGCCCTGCAGCATCTGGGCGACCACCGGCATCAGCTGCATCCAGGTCAGGGTCTTCAGGTCGCCGGGGTGGCCCTCCGCGAGGGCTCGGACCGTGGTAGCCGCGGCGGCCAGCTCCACCTCCTCGGGCCTCCGCACGATGATCTGGTGCGCGCCCTCGGGCATGCCCAGCAGCTCGCGGAACACGGGGGCGTGCATGAAGACCGTGGTGGCGTCGGTGCCCTGGGCGATGCCCATGAGGACCCCGCGCACGGTCAGCAGGTCGTTGGCCATGCTCCCGTCGGCCGCCTGGGTGAGCACGATGAGCTCGTCCCCCGGCTCCACGCTCAGGGTGCGGGCGAGGCGTCGACCGATGACCACGCCCTTCGGGTCGTCCTTGGACAGCCACTGTCCCGTCGCCACGCTCTCCCCCACCAGGGACACGCCCGCGTCGCGCTGCACGTCCACGCCCCGGAAGGCCACGCCCGCCGAGGACTCGCCCGCCGCCGCCAGCCCGCCGCCCAACAGCCGCGCGCTGGCCTTCATGCCGGCGCCCTCCAGGGCCTGCAGCAGCGGCTCCGGCTCGGGGATCACCGTGTAGAGGGAGGGGCGCTCCAGGTAGTCGCCCGCGAAGATCTGCATGTCGCCGACCTCCAGGTCGACGATGTCGTCCTCCATGCCCTCCATGTAGCCGACGATCAGCCCCGAATAGAGCAGCTCCACCCACAGCGCGAAGGCCATGGCGGAGATCGTCACGAGCGAGCGGCGGCGGTTCCGCCACACGTTCCGCCAAGCCATCTTGGGGATGTTCATGGACCCTCCGCGCTGGATGCAGCGGCCGCAGTCTATTCCCGTGGGGCCGCGGCGCAATGGCGATCAAGGGGCGATCCGGGAGATGAGGGGGCCTGCAGCGCCGAAAACGCCGGACGGCGCGCTGCGATCGGCGTCGCGGCGTGGTAGTGCTCGCGGCGATCGTCGCCCCCCGAATCGCCGGGTCCCGACGCCCCATCGACCCTCCGCAGCCCCCCGAGGATCGCCCCATGAGCTCCCTGACCAGCCCCTTCCCCGGCGCCTCGCGCGCCGCCCGCCTCCAGCGCGCCCGACAGCACATGCCCATGGGCGTGGCGGAGAACTACCGCTACTGGGGGGACGACCAGACCATCTTCGTGAAGTCGATGCAGGGCGGCAGCATCACCGACTTCGACGGCAACACCTGGGTCGACTTCCGGCTGGGCTACGGGCCGATCATCCTGGGCTACCGCGACCCGCGGGTGGACGCGGCCGTCGTGGCCTGCATCCAGGAGCGGGGCACGATCTGCGGCTTCTCGTCGGACGTGGAGGTCGACGTCATCGAGACCCTGAAGTCGATGTGCCCGAACATCGACACCCTGCGCTTCGCCAACTCCGGCACGGAGGCCGTCATGGGCGCCGTGCGCGTGGCCCGGGGCTTCACCGGGCGCGAGCACATCATCCAGGTGGAGGGCGGCTTCCACGGCCTCTACGACGAGATGATGTGGAAGTCGGACCTGGAGGGCTGGGACGCGTCGGCGGGCGGCGAGCCGGCGGTCATCCCCTTCGGACGGGGCATCCCCCGCGCATCGCGCAGCCTCAGCGGCTTCGTGCCCCTCAACGACACCGCGGCCCTGGACGCGGCCTTCGACGCCCTGGACGGCGACGTGGCCGCGGTGGTGCTGGAGCCGATCCAGGGCAACGCGGGCAGCATCGCCTCCACCGACGCCTACATGGCGCACCTGCGCGAGGCCTGCACCGCCCGGGGCGCGCTGCTGATCATGGACGAGGTCAAGACGGGCTTCCGGGTGGCGAAGGGCGGGGTGCAGGAGCTGTACGGCGTGCACGCGGACCTGACGACCTACGCCAAGGCGATGGGCAACGGCTACCCCGTGGCGGCCTTCGGCGGGCGGCGGGACGTGATGGACGTGATCTCGCCGAACGGCGGGGTGGTGCACGGCGGGACCTACACCGCCAACCTCATCGGGCTCAGCGCGGCGAGGGCCACGCTGGAGATCCTGGCCACGACGGACGCCCTGGCCACCGTGAACCGCGTCGGTGAGGCGATCATGGGGGTGCTGGGGGGCGTGTTCGACCGGCACGGCCTGGCCCACCAGTTCGCGGGGCCGCCGTCGATGTTCGGGGTGCACCTGGGGGAGACCGTCCCGCAGAACTACCGCGACTGGAAGGCCACGCAGTCGACCTTGTACGAGGCCTTCGCCAAGAACCTCATCCGCAGCGGCCTCATGCTGGAGCCCGACTCGCGCGAGCCCTGGTTCCTGTGCGAGGCCCACGCATCGCTGGACCTGGGCTGGCTGGAGGGGATCGCCGACCGGGCGATGGCCGACGCGCTGGACGACCTGCCGCGGTAGCGCCCGAGTGGGGCCCGTCTACAGGTCCGCGGCGCCGCGGCGGTTGCGCACCAGCATGATCGCCAGGGCCGTGATCGACACCGCCGACGCGCCCCAGAGCACCACGAACACGGGGGTCATGGAGCTGTTGGCGTCCTCGAGCAGCCGGGAGACGACCAGCTCCTGCACCACGGCGCCAGCGGAGCCCATGCCGTTGATGATCCCCGCGATGGCCACCGCCATCTTGGGCGAGCCCAGGTCCACCGCGCCCGCGCCGGACAGCAGCGAGTCGGGACCGAAGAGCATGAAGCCGATCAGCGCCAGGCAGGCCCCGAACCAGCCCACGCCCAGGGGCCCCAGCAGGCCCAGGGCCGCGCAGCCGATCATCATGCCGATGAGCATCAGGAAGGACGGCAGCGTGCGGCGCCCGCCGAAGAAGCGGTCGGAGACCACGCCCGCGAAGACCACCCCCGCGAAGCCCGCCAGATCGAAGAGCGTGGACAGGTAGCCCGCGTCGTCCGCAGCCAGGCCGAACTTGCTCTCCAGCAGGAAGGGCGCCCAGCTCCACAGCGCGTAGCGGATGAACTTCACGCCGAAGTAGAAGATGCCGATCAGGCCCAGGTTGATGACCAGGGGCCGGGTCCACAGGCTCTGGGATGCCTCGACCGAGCCGGGCTCCGGCTCCGGCACCAGGGGCTCCTCCACCGGCGGCAAGCCCACGTCCTCGGGGCGGTTGCGCTGCCACAGGA
>CALCXL010000432.1 GCA_937907595.1 uncultured Pseudomonadota bacterium | reverse complement strand
CCGCGAGATCCACGGCGCCATGGGCATCACCGACGAGTACCCGATCATGCGCCACATGATGAACCTGGAGTCGGTGAAGACCTACGAGGGCACCAACGACATCCACACCCTGAGCATCGGGCGTGAGGTCACGGGGCTCAACGCCTTCTTCTAGGAGATCGGCTCCCCGCCGCGCCGCTCAGAAGCGGCCCGTGAGGCCCGCGAACATCGGCGTGAACACCGGGGTGGCCGCGATGGCCAGCCGCCCGTCGGGCCGCCGCAGGTGCAGCGCTGTGGGGTCGCGGTCGTAGGGCCAGTCGGCCTTCAGGGCGAAGGACAGGACGATCAGCGCCGCTCCGGACACCTCCATGAGGCCGAAGGCGATCGCGTCGGGGGCGACCAGTCCGTCGGCCGACAGGGTGCCGTAGTAGATGAACTGGCCCACGAGCGGGATCGCGCGCAGCCAGGCCTGCTCGTGCTCCACCTGCCCGGCCAGCACCGTCAGACCGCCCAGCCCGAAGCCTGCGCCGTAGCCCACCGACCACAGCGGCACGCCGACGGAGAGGAGCGTGCGCTTGGCCTTGGTGCGCGACTGCCACTGCTTGTAGAGGCGCACCCGGTTGCGGCGGGCCGAGGCCTCGGCGCGTTGGGCGGCTCGCCGGGCCTCCACCTGCGGATCGACGACCCGGGCGGGGGCTGGCGCCGGGTCGCTGGGCGGCCGATGCAACGGGGGGGCGGAGTCCGCGGGCCGGACCCGCAGGGGCACGGCGATGTGGAAGGGCACCACGCGGCCGGGGCTGTGCAGCCGCACCGCGTCCTCCACCGCCGCGTCCACCCGGGGCAGGGCGACGCCGTCCAGGAGCATCGTTCGGATGGAGTCCAGCGCCTTGCCGCGCTCCTCCTCCGTGGCGACGTGGCCCACCCCGCCATGGTAGCGGTCGACCAGGGCCATAAGCCGCTCGGTGAAGGGGTCCAGGGCGGGGGCGAGGTCGAGGGGCTGCTCTGTCGTCGCCTCGTCGGGCTCCTCCTCCGGGGGCGCGTCGCCCTGGGCGAAGGCCAGCCCGGGCACCAGCAGGAGCGCCAGCAGGAGCCCCCTCACGCCGAGGCTCCAAAGAGCTCGTCCAGGCCGACCTCCAGGGGTCGGGGGTCGAAGGCCAGGTCGCGGCGGGCGGGCTGGATGTCCACTTGGGTGTCCTGCAGGAAGGCCATGACCTGGTCCACGTTGATGAAGGGATGCTCCGTCATGCGGCCGAGCACCCGGGCGCCGAAGAGGGCCCACCGGGCCGGCACGTGCAAGGCGGCGGCCCGTCGCCCCTGGACCCGGCCCAGCAGGCCGATGAAGTCGTCGATGGCGATGGGTTCGGGCCCCGCCACATCGTAGGTGCTGCCCGCGGCGCTGTCCGCTCGCAGGCACCGCAGGATCAGGTCGACGGCGTCGTGCACGAAGACGGGCTGGAGCACGCAGCGGCCGTCGCCGGGGATCGGCACCCGCGGCGCGCGCTTGACGACGCGGGCGAAGAGGTCGAACTCGTAGCTGCCGTGGCCGTAGATCATCGTCGGCCGGAGGTGGGTGACGTCGAGCTCCGGGCGGTCCAGCTGGCGCTCGGCGCGGGCCTTGGTCTCCCCGTAGGCGTCCTGCAGGGGGCGCGCCGCGCAGGTGGAGGAGACGTTGATCACGCGGCGGACCCCGGCGGCTGCGCAGGCGTCGCCCAGGGAGCGGGTGCCGTCGACGTTGACGCGCTCGTTGAGGCCCGGATCCGAGGAGTCCGCGACCGCCGCCAGGTGGATGACCGCCTCGCAGCCCGCCACCGCGCGGTCCAGGCTGGCGCGGTCGAGCAGATCGCCCTGCACCACCTGGGCGCCGGCGGCTGCCAGCGAGGTGCCTTTGGAGGGGGTCCGGGCCAGCGCGCGCACGGCGTGACCGGCCTCCAGCAGGGCAGGCACCAAATAGCGGCCGACGAAGCCGGTGGAGCCGGTGACCAGGATCACCCGAGCCCCCGCTCGTGCAGGTCGTGCTCGTCCAGGCCCAGGAAGTGGCCGACCTCGTGGTGCAGCGTGATGCGGATCTGCTCGGCCATGGTGCGGGCGTCGGGGCAGGCCCGCTCGAGGTTGGCGGTGAAGAGGTAGATGTGGGGGGAGGAGCGCACCCCGCCCTCGGTGCCGCCGCGCAGGTCCGCCCAGGTCGGCCCGTCGAACAGGCCCAACAGCCGCGGATCCCACGGAGCGTCCTCCAGGATCCAGGGGTCGGGGTAGTCCTGCAGGAAGATGGGCAGGTCTTTGATCTCCGCCTGCACGGGCTCCGGCAGCGACTCCATGGCGCGCTCGGCCATCCGGCTGACGGCCTCGTCGGCGAAGCGGCGCTCGGCGGCCTGGTCGATGTCCAGGGCGTAGACCTTCTCGAAGGCGGAGCGCATGCCCGCTGGATCGCCGGACAGCTCCCGGGCCACCGCGAGGTCGTGCCAGGCGTCGGCAAACTCGGGGTCCAGGAAGCAGGCCTCCTCCAGGGGCACGACCGCGTCCTCGAACGCGCCCTGCTCCAGAAGGGTCCAGCCCAGGGCGTGGTGGAGGTCGGCGATGTCGGGGAAGGAGCGAACGGCCTCCGCGGCGGCCGCCCGGGCCGGCTCCAGGTCTTCG
>CALCXL010000431.1 GCA_937907595.1 uncultured Pseudomonadota bacterium | reverse complement strand
CCGCGGTGATCGTGGCCATGTTCTCGATCGACGCCACGTCGCTGCCCAGCTGGAGCACGTTCACCGGGTCGCTCATGCCCACCAGCAGCGGCCCGATCGCCGTCGCGTCGGCCAGGCGGGTCAACAGCTTGTAGGCGATGTTGCCCGATTGCAGGTCCGGGAAGACCAGCACGTTGGGCTCGCCCTTGAGGCGCGAGAAGGGGAAGACCTCGTCCCGCAGCGCGTTGTCGAAGGCGATGTCCGCCTGGATCTCCCCCTCGAACTCGAAGTCGACGTTGCGCTGCTCCAGGATCCGCACCGCGTCGCGGACCTTGCGGCTCTCGGGCGTGGCGGTGCTGCCGAAGCTGGAGAAGGACAGCAGGGCCACCCGGGGCACCACGTCGAAGGTGCGGGCGACGGCGGCCGTGTTGGTGGCGATCTCCGCGAGCTGCTCGGCGGTGGGCGCCACGTTGACCGTGCAGTCGGCGAAGAAGAGCAGCCGCTCCTTGAGCACCATGACGTAGATGCCGGAGACGGTCTTGACGCCCTCGCGCGGGCCCAGGATCTGCAGGGCCGGGCGGATGGCCTCGGCGTAGTTGTAGTTGAGGCCGGTGACCACGCCGTCGGCGTCGCCCATCTTGACCATCATCATCCCGAACACGTTGCGGCTGCGCAGCCAGGCCGACGCGTCCCGGGCGGTCAGCCCCTTACGCTGCCGCAGCTTCCACAGGGCGTCCAGGTACTCGTCGCGGCGGGCGTAGGCGTCGGGCTCGATCACCGTGACCGAGTCCGGCAGCTCAAGCCCCTCCTTGAGCAGCGTGTATTCGATCTCCCGCTGGTTGCCGAGCAGGATCGGCAGGCAGATGCCGTCGTCGGCCAGGTTCTTGGCGGCCCGGATGATCTTCGCGCGGGACCCCTCGGGGAAGACGATGCGCTTCTTCTCCATGCGGGCGCGGTTGATCAGCGGCCGCATGATCTGCCGGGTGCGGCCCAGCATGCGCTCCAGGCGGTTGTGGTAGGCCTCCCAGTCGCTGATCGGCTTGCGGGCCACGCCCGAGTCCACGGCCGCCTTCGCCACCGCGGGCGCCACCCAGAGCAGGACGCGGGGGTCCAGGGGGGTGGGGATGAGGTACTCGCGGCCGAAGCGCATGTCGGGCTTGTCGTAGGCCCGGCGGATCGAGTCGGGCACCTCCTCCCGGGCGAGGGCGGCGATGGCGCGTACGGCGGCGATCTTCATCGCGTCGTTCACCTTGCGGGCCCGCACGTCCAGCGCGCCGCGGAAGATGAAGGGGAAGCCCAGGACGTTGTTCACCTGGTTCGGGTAGTCGCTGCGGCCCGTCGCCATGATGACGTCGGAGCGGGCGGCGAGGGCCTCGGGGTAGGTGATCTCCGGGTCGGGGTTGGCCAGGGCGAAGACGATGGGATCGCGCGCCATCGACCGGACCATGTCCTGGGTGACGACGTTGGCGACGCTCACGCCGATGAAGACGTCGGCCCCGTCGAGCGCCTCCCCCAGCGTGCGTCGATCCGTCTCCCCCGCGAAGGCCTCCTTGTACTCGTTCATCCCCTTGCCGCGGCCGGCGAAGATCACGCCCCGGCTGTCGCAGAGCAGGATGTTCTCGCGCGGCACGCCCATGGCGACGAGCAGCTCCCCGGTGGCGATGCCCGCCGCGCCCGCGCCGTTGAGCACCACGCGGATGGTCTCCAGGGTCTTCTCGACGACCTCCATCGCGTTGAGCAGCGCCGCGCCAGCGATGATCGCCGTGCCGTGCTGGTCGTCGTGAAAGACCGGGATGTCCATGCGCTCCTGGAGCGTGCGTTCGATGATGAAGCACTCGGGAGCGGCGATGTCCTCCAGGTTGATGCCGCCGAAGGTCGGCTGCAGGCGCTGCACGGTGTCGATGAACTCGTCCGTGGTGTCGTGGTCGATCTCGATGTCGAAGACGTCGATGTCGGCGAAGCGCTTGAAGAGGACGCCCTTGCCCTCCATCACCGGCTTGCCGGCGAGGGGGCCGATGTTGCCCAGGCCCAGCACCGCGGTGCCGTTGGTGATCACCGCCACCAGGTTGCCCTTGGCCGTGTACTCGTAGACGTCGTCGGGGTTGTTGGCGATCTCCAGGCAGGGAGCCGCCACACCGGGGCTGTACGCCAGACTCAGGTCGCGCGGCGTGCCGACCGGCTTGCTGGACTCCACCACGATCTTTCCGGGTCGACCGTTGCGGTGGTAGGCGAGCGCCTGTTCCTTCAGATCCTTCATGGGCACCTCCGAGAGGGTCGCGACGTTAGCGGAGCCGTTTCGAGCCGGGGCGCGGGGAGCTAGGATTGGCGACCATGAAGGTCTGTCACAAGTGCCGCCGCGAGATCCCGTTCGAGAGCCGCGTCCTGCGATCGGAGGAGTGCCCCTGGTGCGCTGCCCCCTTGCACGTGTGCCTCAACTGCACCTTCCACGATCCCAGCATGTACAACGAGTGCCGCGAAGTCGGCACCGAGCGCGTGCAGTACCGGGACGAAGCCAACTTCTGCAACTCCTTCACCTACCGCGAGGGCGAGGTGTCGGATCACGAGACCGAGGCGGAGAAGGCGAAGAAGAAGCTCGACGGCCTCTTCAACTTCTGAGGCCCTGAGGCTGGATCAGCGGGCCGAGTCGTCGTCGTCGGCCGAGTCGTCGTCGTCGTCGGCCGAGTCGTCGTC
>CALCXL010000430.1 GCA_937907595.1 uncultured Pseudomonadota bacterium | reverse complement strand
TCGTAGGGGACCGTGTACAGCACGTTCGACTTCACGATGTAGTTGACGGTGTCCAGCGATTCGCAGTCCGCCGCGACCCAGCAGTCCCCGTCGCTCAGGACCGTGCGATCGTGCGTGGTGGCGCTGGGCTCCAGGGGGTTCTGGTCCAGGATCAGCGTGCCCGCGACGTGCCGGGAGATGGGGTAGCGGCTGCGGTAGGCGATGGAGACGGTCTTCTGCAGGTCGGGGTCGAAGGCGGAGGTGGTGTTGGCGCCGCCCAGGAACTCCTCGGTCAGCGGGGGCTGCTTGAGCTGCCGCTCGGACACGTCGGCGTCGTAGTCGAAGTCGTTGTGCAAGATGTCGCTCAGGTTCTCCAGGCCGGCCAGGACGTCGGCGTCGTCGGCGTGGAACTCGGCGAAGAGGTACAGCGACAGGTCCGCCAGCTCCGCCGGCGCCTCGGGGGCAGGGCTGCAGGCGGTGCAGGACAGGGCGACAAGGAGGGAGAGGGCCTTCACGCGGCGATGGTCGCACGGGGGACGGCGGCGTTCAACATGCGATCTGTGCCCTGGGCTAGCCTCCGTCTTGGAGGTGCCCCGTGCTGACCGTTCGAGAAGCGACCGGCGACGACCTGGAGCTTTGCTTCGCGCTGCGGCGCACCGTGTTCATCGACGAACAGGAGGTGCCCGAGGACGAGGAGTGGGACGGCCTGGACGACGCCTGCGTGCACTTCCTGGCGTGCTGGGGCGACCGGCCGGTGGGCACGGCGCGGCTGCGCGTGGTCGACGGCAAGGCCAAGGCCGAGCGGGTTGCGGTGCTGGCCGACGCGCGCAAGCTGGGCGCGGGGCGGGCCGTGATGGAGGCGCTGCAGGCCGAAGCGAGGCGGCAGGGACTGCCCCGGGTGGTGCTCGCGGCGCAGCTGACGGCCCTGCCCTTCTACGAGCGGCTGGGCTACGCGGCCTGGGGTGGCGTGTTCGACGACGCGGGGATCCCGCACCGGTGGATGGGGCTGGACCTGTAGGGCGGGACCCGCCCAGGCGATCACTGCTCCCGGTAGTCCTCGATGGACTGGCCCTGGGTCTCCAGCCAGCGGTAGATCTGCTGCCGGCTGAGGTTGAGGTTGCGGGCCGCGGTGGCCACCCGCCCGCCCGCCGCGCGCAGGCCCTCGGCCACGACCTCGTCCGGCGGCACGATCCGCGGCAGCGCCGGCAGGGTGGCGCGCAGGTCGTGCACGTCGGTGGTGGGGGTGGGCGGCACGCTGAGCTCGGAGATGGCGCGCGCCGCGTCGATGGCCGCGCGCACCTCCTCCGTCAGGCTGAGGGGGGCCTCCCCGCTGGCGATGCGGGACATGCGGACGACGTTGACCAGCCCGCGGACGTTGAGGGGCCAGTCGTGCAGCAGCAGCGCCTCCGCCAGATCCGGGCGCAGGGGCTTGCGCGCGTCGCCGCTCTGGACGAGCAGGTGCCGGGTCAGCAGCGGCACGTCCTCCTTGCGATCGCGCAGGGGCGGCAGCGGCACCAGCCACTGGGACAGGCGCGCGTAGAGGTCCGAGCGGAAGCGGCCAGACTGCACCTCCCCCACCAGGTCGCGGTTGGTGGCGGCGACCACGCGCACGTCGACGGCCTGGTCGATCGTCCCGCCCACGGGCCGCACCGTGCGCGCCTCCAGCACCCGCAGCAGCTTGACCTGCAGCGCCAGGGGCATCTCCCCCACCTCGTCCAGCAGGAGCGTGCCGCCCTGGGCCGATCGGAAGAGGCCGGGGTGGTCGCTGACCGCGCCGGTGAAGGCGCCCTTCTTGTGGCCGAAGAGCTCGCTCTCCAGCATGCCCTCGCTGAACGCCCCGCAGTTGACGGCCACGAACTGCCCCCGCCGGCCGCTCATGGCGTGCAGCGCGCGGGACGCGACCTCCTTGCCGGTGCCCGTCTCCCCCAGGAGCAGGACCGTGGCCTGGTGGGGCGCGACGGACGCGAGCGTGCGGCGGAGGCGGACCGCGCCGTCGCTCCAGCCGACGATGTCCGACGAGCGATCCTGGTCGGGATCGGTGGCGCGATCGGCGTAGACGAAGAGGGAGTCGCCGGCCCGGATCACCGCGCCGGGCTCCAGCCGGCGGGCCTCCGTCAGCAGCCGACCGTCCAGCCGCGTGCCGTTGCGGCTCCCCGCGTCCTCCACGTACCAGCCCTGCCGGCGCTTGATGAGGTGGACGTGCTCCCGCGACATGCGCGGGTCGTCCAGGGCGCCGGGCCCGAAGGCGTCGCCCCCGCGACCCAGCGTGATCCGGCGCTTCAGGGTCAGGTGCTCGGGGGGGCGCAGGCCGTCGGCGGAGAAGGCCAGGAAGATCGAGGGCCCGGGGCCGCCGTCCCCCTCGATGGGGCCGACCCCGTCGAGCGTGGCGGCGATGGTGGCGGTGACGCCCATGGTCGCGTCCGGTCCGGACATCGCTTCAGCCCCCTTCGGAGTCGTTCTACCAAGAACCGCGGTGCGGTGACGGCGGGGCTCAGCTCCGGTCGTTGCAGTGGGCGTCGAAGAAGTCGAGCATGGCCGGGTGCAGGAGCTCGGGCACGTACTCGTGACCGCGCGGGTAGTCGAAGTACAGCTCGTGCTCCTGCCCGGCGTCCTCCCACATGTCGACTCCGTCCTGCACCGCGTCGCGCGACACGATGGGATCGTCCTCGTCGTGGATGAAGAGCGCGGCGACGTCGTGGTCCCAGGGGCTCGGCGGCCACGCGCCCTCGAAGGGGTTGCGGCCGGCGTGGTTGGCGATGGAAGCCACCCGCTCGGCGTGGCGCTGGCCCAGGAGCACCGACGCCGAGCCTCCGGCCGACGAGCCCAGCAGGTGCACGCGGTCCAGGTCGATGTTCCAGCCGGCCGCGACCGCGTCCAGTGCGGCGTCGAAGAACGCGAAGTCGGTCGCCGAGTCCGTCCAGTTCAGCTGGTTGTTGTTCAGGGGATCGCCGGGGTTCGGCAGGATCACCAGGAAGCCCTCCCGATCCGCCTCCGCCCGCCAGCCCAAGCCGTCCAGCACGATGTTCTCGTTCTCGGCGTAGGCCGGCGGCATGCGGCGGCCCACCATCCAGATCAGCGTCACCGGCTGGCTGGGATCCCGCGACGCCGGGTCGTAGACCATGACCTCGTAGTGCGACGTGCCGTCGTTCGGGGGGCTGAACCCGTCGATCTCCAGCCACGAGACACCGGGCGCGCCGCCGCTGCCGTTGGAGGCGAGGCCGCAGGCCGGGGCCGCGTCGTCGTCGTCCCCCGAGTCGTCGTCGTCCCCCGAGTCGTCGTCGTCGGTGCTGAAGTCGTCGTCGTCGCCGCCCGGCGCGGGCACGGTGCAGCCGGCGAGCAGGAGGGCCAATGCGATCAGGGAGCGGTCCATGGGGCCTCCAGGGCGGCGCGATCGGACGCGATCGGGGTCAGCAGGTCGGTGTCCAGCCAGGTCTCCGCGGCCACCGCCACCCCGCCGGCCACCATGCCCCAGTGCAGGTGCGGCCCGGTGGACTGCCCCGTGGAGCCGACCGTGCCCACCACGTCGGCGCGCTCGATGCGCTGGCCCACCTCCACCGCGATGCTGTGCAGGTGGTTGTAGCTGGTGGACAGCGACGGGCCGTGCCGCACGACGACGGCGTTGCCGTGGATGGGCAGCCCCTCGGCCAGGGCCACCACGCCCGCGCCGGCGGAGAACACCGGGGTCCCCTGCCCCGCGGCGATGTCGGTGCCCAGGTGGTGGCGCACCACGCCGGTGTTGTACGTGCGCACCTTGCCGAAGGGGGAGCTCACGCGGCCCTCGGTGGGCAGGTGCGCGGTGCCGGCGCTGAGCCAGGTCGGCTGCGGAACCGCGTAGGCGGCGCTCCGCTTCTCGCCGTCCTGGGCGCGCAGGGTGTCGTCCTTCTGGTTCTTCTGGCGCTGGGCGTCCAGGGTGACCACCCCGCCGTCGGGAAAGACTGTGGGGGTGACGGGCAGCGGCAGGCGGCGCTCGCCCCGGTTGCCGTGGGCGTCCTCGGCGGTGATGACCAGCTCCCCGTCCTCCTCGGAGACGCCCACGCCGGTCACCCCGAACCAGATGCCGTCGCGCTTCTCCAAGGGCAGGGGGCGGCCGAAGGCGGTGGCCTCCACGTCCCGCGCGAACTCGTCGGCCGACAGGAAGATCGGCAGGACGCGGCCCTGGGTGGCCTGGGTGGAGGGCGCCAGCCGGAAGCGCGGCGGGCTGCTGTCCGTCAGGAACTCCAGCTTCGACCGCGCCTCGTTGCGGTTCCAGGAGCGGTCGCGCACCAGCAGGACCAGGGTGTGCTGGCCGTCGCCAAGGCGGGTCGGCAGCAGCACGCGGCGCTCGTCGCCCTCCCCCTCCACGACCATCAGCTCCCCGTCGACCAGGGCCACGACCTCCCCCACCCCGCTGATGCCGTCGGACGCGCTGACGACGATCTGACCCGGCGGGACCACCACGTGGCCGGCCTGGATCCCGCTGACGGTGAAGGTGGGGGGGGTGTCCTCCAGCAGCACGAACCGCGCGAAGGCGGCCACGATCACGGAGAGCACGGCGGCGACGACGAAGACGGGACGGGGCTTCATGCGGGGCTCGGGGGCGGGTAGAGGGCGGTGGCGGCGCCGCCCAGGAGCAGCGCGAATTCATGCTCGGGCAGCGCGTGATCCAGCAGGCGCGTGATCTCGCGGTCCCAAGCGTAGGGGATGTTCGGGAAGTCCGTGCCGTAGAGGATCCGCCCGGGGGCGCTGCGCAGGAGGCGAAGCTGGCCAGGCACGTCGAAGTAGTCGGCCAGCATCATGGTCGTGTCGAGCCACAGGCCGGCGTGGCGGGCCAGCAGGCGCTCGTAGGC
>CALCXL010000429.1 GCA_937907595.1 uncultured Pseudomonadota bacterium | reverse complement strand
GGTCCGGGTTCGCGTCGAAGTCGCGCACCGCGTCGACGAAGCGGTGGGCTTCGGCCCGATCGGGCTCGCGGATCAGCATGCTGAAGCGGGTGAGCGCGGTGATCCTGCGCTCCCGGCTGTGCTCGGCGGCGTCCTCCAGGGTGTCGGCGTTGCGCATCAACAAGTAGGCCACGCCCATCGCGTGCCGCAGGGGCCCCGGCAGCATCGGGATGGTCAGGGCGAAGGTGCGGGAGGCCTTCGCCAGCAGCTCGGCGACCCGGCGTTCATCGCCGTCGTCGTGGCAATGCAGGCTCAGGCGGGATCGGACGGGCCGGGGAAGGGTCTCAACGAGGACGGTGCTCATCCTGCTCTCCTCTGGGTGGGGGACTCGGGGGACGTGGGGTTGGCGGGGGAGGGGGCGCGGTCGATCGCGCCGCCTCCGTCGACGTGATCGCGGTGGAGGGTGTCGGCCGCGATCCAGCCGGACATCAGCACCATCGGCATGCCCGGGCCCGGGTGGGCAGCCCCCCCGGCCAGGTACAGCCCCGGCACCTGCGCGCTGCGGTTGGCCGGCTTGAACGCGCCGTTCCAGAGCCCGTGGCTGGCGATGCCGTAGATGGCGCCGTTGAGCACGCGGTAGCGGCGGTGGATGTCCGCCGGGGTCAGGGACGACTCGAAGACGATCCGGTCGCGCAGGTCGTGCAGGCCCGCGACCTCGGCGAGCACGTCGAAGATGCGCTCCCGATAGGGCGGGAACAGCGCGTCCCAGCGGTGGTGCGGCCTCAGGTAGGGGGTGTGCACCAGGGCGTACAGCGCCTCGCCTCCGGGGGGAGCGACGCCGGGCTCCGTGCCCGAGGGGGCGCAGAGGTACACGGTGGGCTTGTCGGCCGGCCGGCCCTGCTCGTAGATCTGGTGGAACTCCTCTTCAGGCGTGCCCGAGAAGACGAAGTTGTGGTGGGCCAGGTGCTCGTAGCGCTCCTTCAGGCCCAGGTAGAGCACCACTCCCGAGCAGGCGGGCTCGACCTGTCCCCGCCACTGCTTGCTGAAGCGGCGACCGGCCTGGCCTCCCACGAGCTCGTCGAAGGTGCGCACCGCGTCCATGTTGGACACCACGGCGTCCGCTTCGATCGTCTCTCCGTCGGCCAGGACGACGCTCTTGGCCCGCCCGTCGTCGTCCAGACGGATCCGCTCGACGGCCACCCCGGTCCGGAAGACCACCCCCAGCCTCAGCGCCAGGCTGCGCAGGGCGGCCGGCACCGCCCCGATGCCGCCCATCGGGTACCAGACGCCCTCGTCGGTCTGCAGGTTGGCGATGCCCGCGAGCACGGCGGGCGAGTTGTCCGGCGCCGAGCCGACGTACTGGGTGAAGTGGTCCAGCATCTGCGCGACCCGCGGGTCGGCGATGTGGGCGCGGATCGTCCCGCCCACGCTCCGCCCGGCGCGGATCTGCGTGCAGTCGGCCAGGAGCCGGAGCACGGACTCGTCGCCGTCGATCACGTTGCGGAAGAGGTCCGTGATGCCGCCGACCGACTTGTAGAAGTAGTACTTGCGGGAGATGTCGGCGAGCCGCCGGCTGATCTCGCTGAACCGCCGGTAGCCCACCTCCGACGAGCCGTCGCCGCTGAAGGTGCCGATCCGCCGGGCCATCACCCCGGTGTCCTGCGCCAGGTCGAGGTCCGTCCCGTCGGCGAAGAAGCTCCGCCACTGGGGATCCAGGCGCACCAGTTCGACGTGGTCCTCGAGCCGCTCGCCGGCCTCGGCGAAGACGCGCTTGAGCACGGAGGGGACCGTCAGGATGGTCGGCCCCATGTCGAAGCGGTAGCCCTCGTGCTCGAGCACGGCGGCCTTGCCTCCGACCCAGGGGTTGCGTTCGATGACGGTGACGGCGTGGCCGCGGGCGGCCAGGGTAACGGCAGCGGCCAGGCCTCCCAGGCCCGCGCCGATCACGACGCTGGGGTTGCTCATGAGGGGCTCTCCAGGTGGGGGGTGGGATCAGGCGACATCGACGAGCTTCGGCCGCGGCGAGGCGCTCTCTGCCGGCTGCCAGTTCGGCCGCAGCCCGACGTCGTCGCAGAGCAGCCGGCTGCTGATGCGCGCCGACTCGTAGATGACGGGCAGGCCGCTGCCGGGGTGGGTCCCGCCGCCCACCAGGTAGACCCCCTCGGTGTCGTCGAAGCGGTTGTGCGGGCGCCGGTGCAGCATCTGGCCCAGGTCGTGGGTCAGGTTGAAGACCGCGCCCTTGTGCACCGAGTACTGGTCCTGCCAGTCGGTGGGCGTGAGCACCTTCTCGTAGCGGACGCGCTCCCGGATCCCGACGAAGCCCATGCGCTCGACCTGGTCGAGGACCTGCTCGCGGTAGCGGGCCTTTTGGTCCTCCCAGTCGATGGCGTCGTCGTGCAGGTGGGTCGTGGGCACGAGCACGTACAGGGTGCTGTGCCCCTCCCGGGCCAGGCCGGGGTCGGTGACGCAGGCGTTCTGCACGTAGACCGAGGGGTTGGTGGAGACCACGTGCTGATTCTCGATCTCGTCCAGGTTCCTCTCGTAGGTCTCAGGCACGTAGATCGTGTGGTGCGGCAGGTCGTCGTAGCGGCCCTCGATGCCCAGGTAGAGCATGAAGGTGGAGCAGGAGTAGCGGCTGCGCTCGATGCGCTGGTCGGACCAGGTCCGACGCACGGTGTTCGGCACCAGCTGCGGCACGGTGGCGGCGAAGTCGCCGTTCATGACCACCGCGTCGGCGCGCACCGTCCGGCCCCGGGTGCGCAGGCCGACGGCGCGCTTGCCCTCGAAGAGCACCTCGTCCACGGGGGCGTCCAGGTGGATGGAGACGCCCAGCTCCTCAGCGACGCGGGCCATCGCCCGGCTGACGGCGCCGCAGCCGCCGATGGGGTGCCAGACGCCGTGCTCGTACTCCAGGTGCGAGAGGATCGAGAAGATGCTCGGGCACCGGAACGGGGACATGCCCAGGTACTTCGCCTGGAAGCTGAAGGCCAGGCGCGTGCGGGGGTCGACGAAGTAGCGCTTGAGCTCGTCGTCCAGGCTGTTCCAGGGGCGCATCGACGGCAGCAGCTTGAGCACGTCGGGCTTGAGCAGGTCCACCCAGCCCTCGAAGGGGCGCTCGAGGATCGGCCGGAACCCGGCGAGCTTGCTGCGGTTCTCGGCCATGAAGCGGTCGAAGCCCCGGGCGTCCTCGGGGTTGATCTTGGCGATCTCCTCCCGCATCCGCGCCGGGTCCGCCGTCGCGTCGATGCTGGGGCCGCCTTCGAACTGCACGCGGTACTGGGGGTCCAGCCGGACCATCTCGACCTCGTCGTCCAGGTCGCGGCCGACCATCGCGAAGATCTCCCGCAGGACGCGGGGGTAGAGGAAGAAGGTCGGGCCGAGGTCGAAGCTGTAGCCCTCGGCCGAGACCGTGGCGGTTCGTCCTCCGACCCGGCCCAGCCGCTCGTAGACATCGACCCGGGCGCCCCCGGCGGCCAACAGCATGGCTGCGGCCAGCCCCCCCTGGGCCCACGCCGATCCCGCCGCCGACACAAACGACGCCCCGGACGCCCCGGACGTCCCGGACGTCCCGG
>CALCXL010000428.1 GCA_937907595.1 uncultured Pseudomonadota bacterium | reverse complement strand
CCTCCCCGCCCTGGTCAGCGGCGACGTCGTCGACGTCAGCCTGTCCGACCACAAGGGCACGTGGGTGGTCATCGCCTGGTACCCCAAGGACCAGACGGCCGTCTGCCAGTCCGAGCTCATCGAGTTCCAGGGCCTCAAGGACGACCTGGCCGCCCGCGGCGCCGTGCTGCTCGGCGCGTCCTGCCAGGGCATCGACACCAAGAAGGCCTGGGTCGAGGGCGAATTGGGCGCCACCGACGTGCCCCTGCTGGCCGACGTGGGCGGCAAGGTCGCCACGGACTACGGCGTGTTCGTGCCCGGCGCCGGCATCAGCCTGCGCTCCACCTTCATCATCGACCCCGAGGGCGTGGTGAAGTGGCACACGGACAACTTCTTCAACATCGGCCGCAGCACGGACGAGATCCTGCGCATGCTCGACGCCCTGCAGAGCGGCGGCGCGTGCCTGGTGAACTGGAAGAAGTAGGCAGCGGGGCCGCTCAGGGGGCCGGGTCTGCCGACTCCCCGGACTCCTCGGCCTGCCGCTGCCGGAGCAATTCGCTCTTGCGGCGCATGAGCGCGGCCTGTTCGGGGCGGCCCTCCGCCTCGGCGGTTCGGGCCGCCGCCTCCAGCGAGTCGAGGTTCCCCGCCAGCAGCTTGCGGCGGTTGTTGGCGGCCTGCTCCACCTCCTGGGGGCCATCGACCTCGTAGGAGCTGGCCGCGGAGTCCGGCCCCGTGCCGCGCACCGACGCACCGGCGGCCGCATGCTGCGCCTGTCCGCGCTTCTGGTGAGCTAGAGAGCGGCGGCGGGCCTGATCGCGATCCCGGTGGTCGGAGCCCGGCAGGGAGGCGGCGCTGTCCGTGTCGGAGCCGGGGTCGTTCGGCCGGTCGGCGAGGGGGCGATCGGTGGCCCCCTTCCCTCCGGCGGGGCCAGCGGGGCCGTCGATGGCATCGATGCCCCCCGAGAGGACCAACACGCCCAGGCCCAGGCCCAGGAAGCCGATGATGGCGGCGCGGCGCTTGTTCACCTTGTCCTCCCGTGAGGGGCCCCGGCCACATCGACCGGGGCCCCTGCTGTCACGTCTGTGTCGATCGGTCGCTCAGCCTCAGCGCAGGATGCGGCGAATGTACCGCCACCACACGCTGTGCACGGCCTCGCGGACCAGGAAGGCCCGCTCGCTGCGGCTGATCAGCCCCGACCGCCACGCCGACTTGGCCTGGCGCACCACGCAGCTGATGTACGGGCCCTGGCGCGAGCCGTAGTCCTCGGGCACGCCGCAGTAGAGCTCGACCCGCTGGGCGCCGGAGCAGCCCATCTCGTCGAACGGCGCGCCCAGGGGCGTGCCGGGGCAGCTGTCGACCTCGTCGGCCACAGAGTCGCCGTCGTCGTCCCCGTCGCAGACGTCGCCGAGGCCGTCCAGATCGAAGTCGGCCTGGTCGGTGTTGACGTAGAAGGGGCAGTTGTCGCCCTCGTCGGCCACGCCGTCGCCGTCGTCGTCGGCATCGCAGACGTCGCCGGCTCCGTCGGAGTCCAGGTCGGTCTGGTCGGCGTTGGAGTCATCGACGCAGTTGTCCAGGTCGTCGATGACGCCGTCGAGGTCGCTGTCGGCCTCGCACACGTCGCCGATGGTGTCCGCGTCGGCGTCGCTCTGGTCGGCGTTGGCGTCGTCGGGGCAGTTGTCGTCGGAGTCGCAGAAGCCGTCGGAGTCCGCGTCACCCGTGGCGTCGATGCCCTGGCAGATGTCCAGGTCGTCGCAGACCTGGTCGCCGTCGGAGTCGACGTTGGTCAGGCCGACGCAGAGGTCGACGACGTCGCAGACCTGATCGTTGTCCTCGTCGAGGTCGTCGGGGTCCGTGGGGCAGGTGTCGCTGCTGTCGCAGACGCCGTCAGAGTCGGTGTCGGTGTTGGGGAAGCCCGAGCAGAGGTCGGCGTTGTCGCCCACGCCGTCAGCGTCCTCGTCGCCGGACTCGTTGGGGTCCAGGGGGAAGAGGTCGGCGTTGTCGCCCACGCCGTCGCCGTCGGAGTCGGCGGTCTCGCTGCCGTCGGCCGGGAAGGCGTCGGTGTCGTCGCAGTGCGAGTCGCCGTCTTCGTTGCCCGATGCGTCGTCGCCGACGCAGGCGTCGATGTCGTCGCAGACGAAGTCGCCATCGGAGTCGCCCGAGGCGTCGTCGCCACTGCAGGCGTCCAGGAAGTCGCAGACGCCGTCGGAGTCGGTGTCCAGGCCGTCGTCGCCGCCGGGGCAGACGTCGGCGTTGTCGCCCACGCCGTCGCCGTCGGTGTCCGTCGTCTCGGTGGGGTCGTTCGGGAAGGCGTCGTCGTCGTCGGGCACGCCGTCGCCGTCGGTGTCCACCACCGCGCAGCTGTCGTCGGCGTCGGCGGGGCAGACGTCGGAGTCGTCGGGCACGCCGTCGCCGTCGGTGTCCACCGGGGCCGAGCTCGCACCCAGGACCTGCACCGTCGCCGTGGCGCCGGCGTCGAAGGTCAGGGTGAGGCCGTTGAAGCGGAGGTCGGCCTGCATGTAGTTGCCGTTGGCGTCGTACGCCTCCCGGAAGCCGCGCACGCCGACCGACGTCATGACCGACTGGGTGATGCTGCCCGTGAAGGTGGCGCCGCCAGCGTTCGTGAGGTCCAGGTCCGCGCTCGCGTCGTAAACGGCGATGTACTCCTTGTGGTCGCCCGTGTTCATGGAGAAGTACGCGCCCGCGCCGCCCGCGGCGTTGGAGGCGTTGACGTACCCCTTACCGCCCCAGGCGTGGAAGCCGCAGGCCGGGTCGTCGAAGACCAGCACGTTGGTGAACCGGTTGGCGTTGGCGGAGACGTCGATGCTCCCCGCCGGCAGCGAGCCCGTGTTGGCGCGCAGACCCCAGACGTGGTTCGGGTTCGGCGTCACCGTCAGGGTGAAGTCCGCGTCCGTGCACACCGTCGGGCCCGTAGGCCAGCCGCCGGCGCCGTAGCCGGGGGGGGCCTCAACCGTCGCCGCCGTGCCGGTAACCACCCAGCCCGTGGTGGGCTCGTAGACCGGCGCCGGGGGCGCGGGCAGGACGTCGACCGAGGCCGTGGAGCCGGCGTCGAACAGCAGGGTCAGGGCGTTCATCCAGTAGCCCGTGTTGGGCAGGAGGTCGTTGCCCGCAAGGTCGGTCGCGTACGCGAAGCCGCGAACGCCGTTGCCCGCCATGACCGAGCCCCGGCTCAAGGAGCCGGCGAAGCCGCCCGTCGCGGTGTCGGTCAGGTCGCCGTCGGCGCCGGCGTCAAACACCTCGAGGTAGGACTTGTGGTCGGCGGTGGTGAGGCCGACCAGGGTCCCCATGCCGGGCGCGCCGTCCGAGACGTTCAGGTAGCCCTGCGCCGCAGCCGCGTAGGGACAGTCCAGCGGGTCGTCGAACGTCAGGGTGGACGTGAAGCCCCCCGACGCGGTCCGCACGTAGTCGTTGGTGGGGCCCATGTACGCGTCGGGCCAGCTCTGGTTGGCGTTGAAGTTGATGGTAAGGGTGAACGCCGCGTCGTCGCAGAGCTTGATCCCGTAGGGCCAGCCGCCCAGGCCTTCGTAGTTCGGCGGCGCGTAGACCTCGGAGGC
>CALCXL010000427.1 GCA_937907595.1 uncultured Pseudomonadota bacterium | reverse complement strand
GTCGTCCATCGAGTCGTCGTCGTCCGCCGCGTCGTCGTCGTCGGCCGTGGCGTCGTCGTCGTCGGACGTGGCGTCGTCGTCGTCGTCCAGTCGGCCGTTGCGGGTGGGCGGGCAGCCGGCCAGGGCCAGGGCGAGCAGAACGATGAGGAAGCGGTGCATGGCGGGTCTCCTGCGGGAGCGGACTGCAAGGGCAGTGCCACGGGGTCAGTGCACTCGGGCGTCGGGGTGGCAGCGCAGGCAGGCCCGGGTCTTGAACTCGTAGCCCGGCACCCCCAGGGCCATGTGCGGTGGATCGACGGCCTGGTGGCGGTGCGCGTGGCAGTCCAGGCACTCCACCGGCCCGCCGGCGCCGCCCTGGTGGCAGGCCTCACAGGCGGCGACGTCCTGGGAGTGGGGGAGGGAGACGGGGTGGTCGAAGGCGTCGCCGCTCCAGTCCCGGCCGTCGTGGCAGTCCTCGCAGGGTGCGTCGACGTGGCCCTCGGGGGCGACGTGGCAGCCGGCGCAGTCTTCGGCGGGCGGCTCGGCCAGGCCGTCCCGGTGGCAGCCCGAGCAGGTGGCGTCCTGGTGGGCGACGCTCAGCTCCGGATGCACCAACACGGCGTCGGGCACCGCGCAGGCGGCGAGCAGCAACAGCAGGGGGAGGATCCGCACGCACCCAGTGGAGCGAACCTGCGGGCCGGGATCAAGCGAGGAGTCGCGTGTTGATCCGGCGGGCCCGCCGCCGACGACCGCTCGGGGTCCGCCGGCAGGGGCGGATCAGGCCGCGGGGCCGCTGCCCTTGTCGTCGGCGCTCCGGTAGACTCCGCGCCTGATTGACTCGTCAATCAAGTCCGGATTGCCCATGCCGACCCTGCCCTCCCACGTGGACCGACGCTCCCCGACCTTCGCCGCCCGGCGGCAGGCCATGCTGGAGCGCATCGCCGAGTTCCGGGCCCTGGAGGGCAATGTGGCGGCCAACAGCGCCCGCAAGGAGGCCAGCTTCGCCAAGAAGGGCCGGCTGCTGCCCCGGGAGCGGGTGGTGCGGCTGCTGGATCGCGGCGCGCCCTTCCTGGAGATCAGCACGCTGGCCGGGCTGCGCATGCACGACGACGACGGCGGGGAGAACGCCGCGGGCGGCGGCAGCATCATCGGCATCGGCTTCGTGGAGGGGGTGCGCTGCCTGATCACGGCCAACGACTCGGCCATCAAGGGCGGCGCCATCTGCCCCATGGGCCTCAAGAAGTCGCTGCGCGCCCAGGAGATCGCCCGGCGGGAGAAGCTGCCCTGCATCAACCTGGTGGAGAGCGCCGGAGCCAACCTGCTGTACCAGAGCGAGCTGTTCGTGGACGGCGGCCGCGTCTTCGCCAACATGGCCCGCCTCAGCGCCCAGGGCGTGCCGCAGTTCACGGTGGTGCACGGCTCCAGCACCGCCGGCGGGGCCTACCTGCCCGGCCTGAGCGACGCCGTGGTGGTGGTGCGCGACCAGGCCAAGATCTTCCTGGCCGGCCCCCCCCTGGTGAAGGCCGCGATCGGCGAGGACGCCACGGACGAGGAGCTGGGCGGCGCGGTGCTGCACGCCACCGTGACCGGCACGGCGGAGTACCTGGCCGAAGACGACGCCCACGGCATCGCCCACGCCCGCGCCCTGGTGGCGGCCCTGGACTGGGGCGGGCCCGAGGCCCCCCGCGACTTCGCCCCGCCCGCCCACGACGTCGACGACCTGCTGGGGCTGGTGCCGGACAACCACCGCGAGCCCTACGACGTGCGGGAGGTCATCGCCCGCGTCGTCGACGGCAGCGACTTCCTGGAGTTCAAGGCCGGCTACGGCAAGGCGACGGTCTGCGGGCACGCGCGCATCGAGGGCCACCCCGTGGGCATCCTGGGCAACAACGGGCCCCTGGACCCCCAGGGCTCGGCCAAGGCCGGCCACTTCATCCAGAGCTGCGAGCAGACCGGCACGCCGCTGGTCTACCTGCACAACATCACCGGCTACATGGTGGGCCTGGACGCCGAGCGCGGCGGCATCGTCAAGCACGGCAGCAAGATGATCCAGGCGGTGGCCAACGCCACGGTGCCGGCGGTGTCCATCCTCATCGGCGGCAGCTTCGGCGCCGGCAACTACGGCATGTGCGGGCGCGGCTTCGACCCCCGCTTCATCTTCTCCTGGCCGAACGCGAAGATCAGCGTGATGGGCGGGGAGCAGGCGGCCGGGGTCATGGAGATCATCTTCCGACAGAAGATGGCGCGCTTCGGCGTGGAGCCGGACCCCGACGCGCTGAGCATGATGCGGGAGAAGATCGTGGGGCAGCTGGAGGCCGAATCCACGGCGCTGTACGCCACCGCGCGGCTCTGGGACGACGGCATCATCGACCCCCGGGACACCCGCACCGTGCTGGCGCAGTGCCTGGCCACCTGCCGGGAGGCGGAGGGGCGCAGCTTGAGGCCCAACACCTTCGGCGTGGCGCGGTTCTGATGCGGGCCCAGGCGCAGCAGGGGAGGTCGACGTGAAGCGGGTGCTCATCGCCAACCGGGGGGAGATCGCGGTGCGCGTGGCGCGCGCGGTGCAGGCGGCCGGCATGGAGGCCGTGGCCGTCTACAGCGACGCCGACGCCCGGGCCCTGCACACCCAGCAGGCCGATCTGGCCGTGCACATCGGCCCCTCGGAGGCCGCCCAGAGCTACCTGGACCCCGCGAAGATCCTGGCCGCCGCGCAGGCCTCGGGCGCCGACGCGGTGCACCCCGGCTACGGCTTCCTCAGCGAGAACGCGGCCTTCGCCCAGGCGGTCCTCGACGCCGGGCTGATCTGGATCGGCCCCTCCCCCCAGGCCATCGACCTGCTGGGCGACAAGGGCAAGGCCAAGGTCCTGGTGGCCGACGCCGGCGTGCCCGTGCTGCCGGGCTGGCAGGGCGAGACGCCGACGGTGCAGGACGCGGTGGCCGTGGGCTTCCCCCTGCTGATCAAGGCGGTGGCCGGCGGCGGCGGGCGCGGGCTGCGCGTGGTGCACGACGCGGAGGGCTTCGACGCGGCCCTGGCCTCGGCCCAGCGGGAGGCCATCGGCGCGTTCGGACGGGGCGACGTGCTGCTGGAGCGCTACGTGGCGCGGGCCCGGCACGTCGAGGTGCAGATCCTGGGCGACGGCCAGCGCGCCGTGCACGTGGGCGAGCGGGAGTGCTCGGTGCAGCGGCGGCACCAGAAGGTGATCGAAGAGGCGCCGTCGGTGGCGGTGGACGAGGCGCTGCGGGCCCGGCTGGGGGCCGCGGCGGTGGCGGCGGCGCAGGCGGCGAGCTACGTCGGCGCGGGCACCGTGGAGTTCCTGCTGGAGCCCGACGGGTCCTTCTGGTTCCTGGAGGTCAACACCCGCTTGCAGGTGGAGCACCCGGTCACCGAGGCCGTGTGGGGCGTGGATCTGGTGGGCTGGCAGCTGCGCCTGGCCCAGGGGGAGGCCCTGCCCGAGTCCTTCGCCGGGCCCTGCGGCTGGTCGATGGAGGCCCGGCTCTACGCCGAGGACCCCGCCGCCGGCTTCCTGCCCCAGACCGGCCGCATCCTGGCCTGGGCGCCTCCCCAGGGCGTTCGCGTGGACACCGGGGTACGCGCAGGCGACGACATCTCCCCGTTCTACGATCCGATGATCGCCAAGCTCATCGCGTCGGGGCCCACCCGGGACGTGGCCCGCCGACGGCTGGTGGCCGCGATCCGGAGCGCGCCGGTCCTGGGGCTGCGCACCAACGGTCCCTTCCTGGTGGACCTGCTCGAGCACCCGGACTTCGCGGCCGGCGACGTGGACACCGGCTGGCTGGAGCGCTGCGTCGACTGGAAGGCCCCCGATCCCTCGCCCGCCCTGCGCGCCGTCGGCGCCCTGCTGCTGTCCCTGCCCGACCCCATGGTCATTCCCTGGCACAGCCGCGGTCCGTCGAACTGGCCCGTGCTGGTGGACCCCCCGGTGCGCATCCACCACGAGGAGGGCCGCCGCTACCGCGCGGTCTGCGGGGACTCGACGACGGCCCTCGAAGTGCTGGCTCCCGACCGCGTGGTCGTCGACGGCGTAGCGCGCCGGGTCCTCGCCGCCCGGGACGATCGAACGCTGCACGTCGCCGTGACCGGGCTGGGCGCCGCGCGCCTGGAGGAGGCCGATCCGCTGGTGCGGGAGGAGCCGGTGATCGCCGGCGACGGCACGATCCGCGCGCCCATGTCCGGCAAGGTGGTGCGGGTGGACGTCGAAGTCGGCGCGGCGGTGGCCCACGGCGACGCGCTGGTCCTGCTGGAGGCGATGAAGATGGAGACGCCCGTGGCGGCGGACCTGGACGGCACGGTGGCGGAGCTTCGCGTGGGGCCCGGCGACCAGGTGCGGCAGGGCGACGTGTTGGCGATCATCACGCCCTGAGCCCCTGCGGCGGGGCCCTCGGATCGCCTCCCTCCCCCTTCCAGGGGTGACGTGGGCCGCCGACTTCGGCACCATCCCCCCGTGCTTCGACGCCGTGCCCGCGCCGCCCTCGCCATGCGCACCGCCCGCGACTACGACGCGTGGAAGCGCGCGGCCGAGGACTTCGAGGGGGAGACGGGGCTGCGCGCCTGGCGGCGGGACCCCACGTCGGACCACTACCACGAGGGCCTGATCCGCCAGCAGCTGACCGAGCTCCGCCGGCTCCGGGGATCGGGGGAGGTCGCCACCCTCGTCGACCACCTGCACGAGTCGCTGCACCGCAACCTGGGCGACGTCGGCTCCCCCGAGCTCTACAACGTCTCCCCCCTGGGCACCAAGGACCTGATCGAGGAGTACCTGGGCGAGATCGAGGCGACGATCGACGCCCTCGTCGCCGCCGACGTGCCCGGCTGGAGCCTGGAGCAGAAGCGGGCCACGGTGGAGCGCGCCCTGGCCAACTTCGGGCGCTCGGCCCTGCTGCTGAGCGGCGGCGCGACCCTCGGCTTCTACCACCTGGGCGTCGTCAAGGCCCTGTGGGCGGCGGACCTGCTGCCCGACGTCATCACGGGCGCGTCCATGGGCGCGATGATCGCCGCCGGCGTCTGCTGCCGCACCGACGAGGAGCTGGACACCCTGTTTGACGGCGAGGTCTACGACCTGCAGCGCCGCGGGCTGGGGCCGCGGGGGCCCCTGGAGATGCTGCGGGAGCGCTCCCTGCTGCGCCCGGAGGTGCTGCTCGACACCATCCAGAACAACTGCGGCGTCTTCACCTTCGAGGAGGCCTTCGCGCGATCGGGGCGGGTGCTCAACATCTCCGTCTCCCCCAGCCCGAACCACGTCCATGCCTGCTGGCTTGACCGTAAAGGCTGCGGCATCG
>CALCXL010000426.1 GCA_937907595.1 uncultured Pseudomonadota bacterium | reverse complement strand
CGCAGCGGCGCCCCCTCGGAGACGCCCTGGGACGGGGTGCCCGCCGCGGCCGGGGGGGCCACGAAGAGGGCGCAGAGCAGCAGAGCGGTGGGCGCAGATCGCATCGTCGCCAATATTGTCACAGTTTTCCCACAATGAAACCCGAAGTTCCCAGGGCCCCGTCGCGGTATCGATGCCCCCCCGGATCCGCTAGAACCCGGCCAATTCGCAGAAAACGGGTGCTCGACGTGGACGACTGGAGCGAAGCTGCGCCGCAGATCGTCGAGCACCTGCTCGATGGCGTCGTCGTCGTGGGGGACGGGCGTGTGCTGTGGGCCAGCGGCCCGGCGGCCGACGTCCTGGGCCGCTCGGTGCGCGCGCTGGTGGGCGCCGACGTGGCCGACGTCCTGCCCCAGGAGGCCGGAGCGGTGGTGGCGCGGGTGCTCGCCGGTGGGGGATCCTGCACCGTGCGCGGGGTGCGCGGGCGGCCTCCTGGCGTGGGTCGGGTCTCCATCAGCGGCACTCCAGGGCCGGCGTCCGACCAGGTCGTCCTGGCCGTTCGCGCGGACGAGGATCCAGCCCGGCAGGCCGCGGTGGCCGGCTTTCGCCGACGCCTGGCCTGGCTGGAGAGCCTCGCGGCGGGCATGGCGCACGAGATCCGCAACCCGCTGGCGGGGATCCGCGGCGCCGCCCAGTTGCTTCGCCGCGAGTCCACGCCACAAGACGTGGACGAACTGACGGAGCTGATCATTCACGAGAGCGATCGAATTCACGTTCAGGTGGAGCGGTTGATGGTCCTGTGCCGTCCGCGGCCCCTGCGTCGCTCGCCCGTGGACCTCAACCGGCTGGTCCAGGAGCAGGCCGTGGCGGCCCGGGCCCGAGCGGGGGAGGGGATCGCCCTGCGCCTGGACCTGGATCCCTCGCTGCCGCCGGTGGAGGGCGACGCCGAGCGCCTGGCGGAGGCCGTGGGCAACCTGCTGAAGAACGCCTGCGAGGCGGCGTCGTCGTCGGTCCTGGTGCGCACCCGCGTGGAGGCCGGCGGGCGGCTGGTGACCCCGGGCGTGGACCGCGGGCCCACCCTGCGCATCGACGTGCAGGACGACGGCGACGGCATCGAGCCCGACCGCCTGTCGTCGGTGTTCGCGCCCTTTGAGACCAGCAAGGCCTCGGGCTCGGGCCTGGGCCTGTTCGTGGCGCGGCTGGCCGTGGAGGCCCACTCGGGCCTGGTGCAGGTGGACGGTCGACCCGGCGAAGGCGCGGTGTTCTCGCTGCTGCTGTCCCTGCGGCTGCCGCCCGACGACGATGTGCCTGAGGACCCCTGGGCCGGGCGCGTGCCCGTGGAGGCGACGGCATGAGCCCGCGCGTGTTGCTGGCCGAAGACGACGACGGCCTGCGCCTGGTGCTCAGCCGGGCCCTGGGCAAGACGGTGCAGCTCACCGCCACCGGGGACGGGGCCGACGCCCGGCGTCGCCTGCTGCGCGAGCCCTTCGACGTGGCGGTGTTCGACCTGCGCCTGCCCGGCTGCACGGGCCTGGAGCTGCTGGCCGCGGCGCGCGCCCTCCCCGAGCCGCCCCACGTCATCGTGATCACCGCCCAGAACACCATGGCCAACGCCATCGAGGCCATGAAGGGCGGGGCCTACGACTACCTGTGCAAGCCCTTCGACCTGGACACCTTCGAGGCCCTGGTCCTGCGCGCCGGGGAGGACCGCGCGGCCGCCTTCCGCATGTCGCCCCTGGCCGACGGACCCCTGGACGTCGTCACCACCCGCACGCTCTACGGCCGCAGCCAGGCCATGCAGCAGGTCTTCAAGTCCCTGGGCCGCGCCGCCCCGTCGCCGCACTCGGTGTTGATCACCGGAGAGAGCGGCACCGGCAAGGAGCTGGTCGCCCGCATCCTGCACCAGGAGAGCCCGCGCACCGACGGCCCCTTCGTGGCCATGAACGCCGCCGCCATCCCCGCCGAGCTGCTGGAGGCCGACCTCTTCGGCCACGCCCGCGGCGCCTTCACCGGCGCGCAGGGGACCCGCTCGGGCAAGTTCCACGCAGCCTCGGGCGGCACGCTCTTCCTGGACGAGATCGGGGAGATGCCCCTGGCCCTGCAGGCCAAGCTGCTGCGGGTGCTGGAGACCAAGTCCTTCTACCCGGTGGGCGCCGATCGGGAGGTCAGCGTCGACGTGCGCATCGTCTGCGCCACCAACCGCGACCTGTTCGAGGAGGTGCGCGCCGGCCGCTTCCGGGGGGACCTGTACTACCGCCTCAACGTGCTGATGCTGGAGCTGCCGCCCCTGCGCGATCGCCTGGACGACATCCCCCTGCTGGCCGAGTGGCTGCTGGAGAAGAACGCGCGCGAGCACGGCGGCCCCCGCCGCGAGCTGTCGGCCGACGCCCTGGACTGGCTGCGCGACTACACCTGGCCCGGCAACGTGCGCGAGCTGGAGAACATGCTCGTGCGCGCGAGCACCTTCGCCCAGGGCCCCGTCATCCGTGCCCAGGACCTGGCCGGCCCCACCGCCGACGCAGGACGCCGGCCCGGATCGGCGCGGGAGGAGTCCTTCGAGGACCTGGTGCGGCGGCGGCTGGCCCCCGTGGTCCGGGCCTACCCCGAGGTGCTCGCGAAGGGCCAGAAGTCGGACCTGCACCCCCTGGCGGTGGGCACCGTCGAGCGGGTGCTGCTGGAGCTGGTGTTGGAGCGCATGGGCGGCAACCAGCTCAAGGCGGCGAAGCTGCTGGGCATCAACCGCAACACCCTCAAGCGCAAGCTGGACGAGTACGGCGTCGACGCCACCGCCTTCAAGGGCTGACCGCGTCCCCCTCGGCCCCGGCCTCGCCCCCTCCGTAGACCTCCTGCAGCGCCTCCCGGAAGCGGCGGGCGCGGGTGGGCAGCCCGTCCCTCAGGTACCGCGCCTTCCGATCGGCGACGGCCGCGGCTAAGGCCTCCGAAGGCCGCGCGTCCCCCTCGACGTTGTCGGCGCTGAGCACGAAGGGCCAGCCGCAGGCCTCGGCGAAGATCCACTCCAGGGCCTGGGGCCGCGCCTCCACCTGCTCGAACCGGCGCTGGGTGTCGGCGTCGCGGCCGTCCGGGGCGTACCAGTAGCCGAAGTCCACCTGCTGGCGGCGCTGGGGCCCGGCCACGCACCAGTGGGCGACCTCGTGCAGGGCGGAGGCGAAGTAGTCCTCGCGGAAGTGCAGGACGGACGGCCGACCGGGCTCGTACAGGGGCTCGGACGCGCCGCCGCGCAGCACCGTGTCCAGGGGCTGGAACAGGCGGTCGAAGAGGCGCTCGAGGTCGGCGGGGTCGAAGGGCACGGCCGCAGGCTACCGGCGGATCAGAAGGTCGGCACCGGGGTGTCCAGCAGGCTGACCATGAAGAAGAAGTGCAGGGCGGCGCCGCCCAGGACGAACAGGTGCCAGACCTCGTGGTGGCCGAAGGTCGTGGGCCAGGGGTCCGGCCACTCCTTCGCGTAGACCACCGCGCCCAGGGTGTAGACCAGGCCGCCGCCGACCAGCAGGGCCAGGGAGCCGGGCGCCATGTGCGGCAGCATCCACCAGATCGGCACCAGGACGATCCAGCCCAGCGCCAGGTAGAGGCAGAGCCCCAGCCAGGTGGGCGCGTCGATCCACAGCAGCTTGACCAGCACCCCCAGCAGCGCGATGCCGCCGACCACGGCCAGCAGGGTGATGCGCATGGTGCCGTCGAGCAGGTGGAAGATCGGCGGCATGTAGCTGCCGGCGATCAGCAGGAAGATCGCGCTGTGGTCCAGCCGCTTGAGCCAGCGGTTGCCGCGGTGGCCCAGGTCCAGGAAGTGGTACAGCGACGAGGCCAGGAAGAGCGCCACCAGCGAGCCACCGTACAGCGCCATCGCCGTGACCTTCGGCGCGTCGTGGCGCGACAGCACCACCAGGAACACCAGGCCCACCAAGGCGGCCAGGAAGCCGGCGAAGTGGGTGGCGGCGCTCCACGGGTCCTTGTTCAGCGTCATCGATGGCTCCGGGCGGGAAGTAAGTGACCCGTTGGTCATTAATGTAATCGACATCCCCGGGATCCACAAGCGGCATCGCCATGCGCTCATGCTGGTTGCGGATCCGCCGGCGATCCGTACCGTCCGCGCATGCACGGCCTCTACGGGATCATCGACACCAGCGCCTCCCCCCAGCGCTCCCACGCCGACCTCTGCCGGGCCTACCTGGCCGCCGACGTGCGCTGGCTGCAGCTGCGCATGAAGGGGGCCTCGGAGGAGGAGGTGGAGCGCGTGCTCCTGGAGCTGCTGCCGTCGGTGCGGGCGGCCGGCGCGACCCTGATCCTCAACGACCACGTCGCCCTGGCGGCCCGGCACGCCGGCGTGGGCGTCCACGGGGGGCAGGACGATCTGGACCCGGTGGAGGCCCGCCGGATCCTCGGCCCGGACCGGGTGTTGGGCCTGTCCACCCACTCGGTGGAAGACCTGCAGGCCGCCGCGGCCCTGCCCATCGATTACGTCGGCTTCGGCCCGGTGTTCACGGCCGCGGGCAAGCACCGCAGCGCGGGCGACCTCCGACCGGCGATGCAAGCGCGCGGAACCGCAGGCTTGAAGGCCGCCTTGGAGGTGGCTACGGTGCCGCTGGTGGCGATCGGGGGCGTCGATGAGAACAACATCGACGACGTCGTGGGGGCCGGAGCGCGCTGCGTGGCCGTCATCGCCGCCGTCGCCACCGCGGCCGACCCGCGGACCGCTGCTTGCGCACTCCAGCGCGCCTTTGAACGGTGAGCCCATGCGCCCCCTGCTGCTCCTCTCCCCCTGCCTGCTGCTCCTGACGGCCTGCCCCGCGGCGACCGGCACCTTCTTCGAGGACCCGGACCCCGAGCCCACCGCGCCCCCCCAGGATCCGGATCCCGGGGAGGACGCCCGCATGGGCTGGGTGCAGCTGGAGCGCTCCTGGACCCTGGGCGGCGGGGCGTCGGTGCGGGCCACGGCCTCCTTCCACACGCCGCAGGAGTACGCCCGCTGGCCCGCGGAGTCGGCGGAGCTGGACGGCTGCGCGGCTGGGGAGAACGACGCCGGCGAGTGGTCCCTGCCCGACTCCGACCTGGACGTGGGCACCCCGTTCCTGCACCTGGGCGACGAGGAGCTGGAGCTGACCCGCAACGGCGCCACCTGGGCGCGGCAGCTCTCCACGTCCTACTGGGAGGAGCACCAGGAGTTCACGATGCGGCTCACCGGCGGCCCGGACCTGCCCGCCCAATTCTACGAGGCCGTGATCGGCACCCCCGCCACCCTCACCCTGGAGGACTTCACCGAGTCCGCCGCCGGCCTGACCGTCACCTGGACGGGCGCCAACGACGACGGGGAGCTGCGCGTGCTCGTCTCCAGCGACACCGACCCCTCGCTGTGGGTGTACTGCCGCTGGCACGACGACGGCGAGCAGACCCTGCCCTGGACCGAGCTGGTGGGCGTGCTGCCCGAGGGCGACTACACCTTCGAGGCGCGGCGGCAGACCAGCACCAACTTCGAGCTGGGGGACTACCCCGGCACCACCGCCGGCATCAGCTCGGCCACCGCGGAGCTGTTCGTGCGGGCCGACGCCCGCGACTCGTCGGACGGGAATTGAGCCTGGAGCCGCTGCTCGGCTCCCTCGCGCGGGCCGGCGGGCTCTTCGTACGCGGGCCGGACGGTCCCCGGGTCGGCAGCGAGCCGGCCCTGTGGCTGCGGGGGCGTGGCGAGCGCTTCGAGCGGCTGGTGGGCCCCCGGGGCGATCGCGGCTGGGCGGCCCGAGCGGAGGCCCTGGACCCGGGCGAGGGGCTGGCCTGGGACCGGCTGGCGGCCATCGCCCGCGGGCTGCAGGGCGCCCCCGGCGGGCTGGCGGGCTTCTTCTCCTACGACCTGGGCCGCTCCTTCGAGCGCGTGCCC
>CALCXL010000425.1 GCA_937907595.1 uncultured Pseudomonadota bacterium | reverse complement strand
GAACAGCACGCTGAACATGTACCACTGGGCTTCGATCCAGGCGTTGCTGCTCAGCCCGCTGCCCACCCAGCGGCCCAGGTAGCGGGCGACGGCGTTGAAGGCGCCGGCCACGACCATGCCCAGGGCCAACCACGAGCACAGCCGGCCCACCGCCGCCGTGCCCCGGTCGATGAACCCGGCCAGCTTCAGCAGCGCCGCCAACGCGCTACTCGAGGGCCTGCGCCATCATCGCCATCAGCTTTCCGGCGAGGTCGATGGCGAGCTGCGGGCCGCCCTCCGCCAGCGCGATGACGCCGTCGCGGTCCTCGCCCAGGTCGTCGCCCGCCGCGTCCAGGTGGCTGGCCAGCAGGTTGTCGCGGGAGCCGTCGGTGACGTTGTTGAGGTACACGCCCTCGATCTCCACCCCGCCGTCGCGCTGGCCGGGCATGGTCAGGTAGCGCTTGTCCGCGCCGATGCTCACGAAGAGCCAGCGCTCGCTGCCGCTGCTGGCGTCGCACAGGGCGCCCACCTGCCCGCTGGCGTCGGCCCAGACGACCCCGCTCCAGGGCATCTGCGCGGTCTCGCCCATCATGTCGATGGTCACGACGCCCGATGCGGGGCCGATCTCGGTGAATCCACGGTCGCTGAAGCTCATGGCGGCTGCCTCCGGTTCGGGTGGGTCGCAGGGTAGCCGCCGTCGCCCGTCGTGGCACACTGGGGGCCGGAGGCTCTGTGGGCGATCTTCAAGGGGACTTCAAGGACGCGTTGGCATCGTGGGCGTCGGGGGTGTCGGTGGTGGCCTGCCGCTCCACGTCGGGGTTGCTCTACGGCCTCACGGTCTCCAGCTTTGCGTCGGTCTCGTTGGACCCGCCGCTGGTGCTCGTCTGCCTGAACAACGCCAACCGCCTGCCGGGGATGATCGAGGCCGCCGGCGGCTTCACGATCAGCATCCTGGCGCGCGGGCAGGACGACACCTCCAACTACTTCGCCAGCCGGGGACGGGAGCCCAGCCCCGCCTTCCACGAGGACCACCCCGGGGACTGGACCGCCGCCGGGCGGCCGGTGATCAAGGGCGCCGCGGCCTGGCTCTGCTGCGACATGCACCAGCACATGCCCGCGGGCACGCACACGATCTGCGTGGGGCGGGTGGTGCAGGCGAGCACCGCCGAGGGCAAGAACCCCCTGCTGTACTTTCGCCGCGGCTACCGGGGCGTCGAGGGCGTCTGATCCCGCGGGGCCGGCGTCATCGCACGAAGCGCACGGCGTAGACCGGCGGCAGGTGCTTTGACAGCGTCTTCCAGCCGTCGCCGCCGTCCTCGCTCAACCACAAGGAGCCCGTCGTGCTGCCGAAGGCCAGGCGATCGCCGGTCTCGTCGACGTGCAGGGCGTGGCGGAACACCAGGTCGTAGGCGTCCTGCTGGGGCAGCCCGTTGCGCAGGACGTCGAAGGTGGCGCCGCCGTCGCGGGTGCGCGCCACCACCACCTTTCCGTCGACGGGCACGCGGCACTCGTCCTTCACCGCCGGCACGAACCACGCCGTGTCCGGGTCCGTGGGGTGGGCGGCGACGGGGAAGCCGAACTTGCTGGGCTGGGGGTGGATCTCCGCCCAGGTGAGTCCGCCGTCGACGCTGCGAAAGGCCCCGTTGTGGTGCTGGCACCACAGGACGTCGGGGTGGGTGGCGCAGGCCTCGACGTGGTGCGGGTCCTGGATCGCCGGGTCGTTCCGCCCCTCCGGCGGCATGAACTCGGCGTACATGCCCTCGCTGGAGACGGTCCAGGTGGCGCCGTCGTCCTCGCTCCGCCAGTAGCCGCCGCAGCTCACCGCGACGCCGACCTTCTTCGAGTCGCGGGGATCCACCACCACGCTGTGGATCCCGGGCACGTCGGCCCCGCCGCCGAACCAGCGCTGCCGCTCGGGCTCGTTCCACAGCGACTCGACCAGCCGCCAGGTCTCCCCGCGGTCGTCGGACAGGAAGAGGCCGCCGGGCAGGGTGCCCGCCCACAGCCGCCCGGGCTGATCGTCGCCGCCGGCCTCCAGGGCCCAGATGTCCTTGAGGCTCTCCTCGCCGCCCTCGGGGTAGGTGGGCGCGCCGACCTCCGTCCAGGTGAGGCCGCCGTCGTCGCTGCGGTGGATGTGCACGCCGAAGTGGCCCAGGGAGAGCACGGCGTAGATCGCGCCGTCCCGCGGGTCGTGCAGGACCAGGTTGCAGGGGTCGCCCACGAAGTGCCGTCCGGTGATGGACCAGCCGCCGTTACGGTCGTAGACGAAGAGCCCCTTGCGGGTGCCCACCAACAGCCGATCGCTCATCCCTATCCTCCCGACAGCGCCTGCATGACGTAGACGTCGTCCGATCCTGTCACCGCGTCGCCCAGCTGGCGGCGATCGGCGACCATCTCCCCATTCACGAAGATCTGCACGTGCTTGCGCAGGCCCCCGTGGTCCTCGAGCACGTAGCGCCGCAGCCGGGGGTTGGCCGCGAAGACCGAGTCCAGCACCTCCCGCACCGTCGCCCCCGCCGCGCTCGTCGTGGCGACGTCCAGGTGGCGATCGAGGACGGGCGTGAAGGTGACGCGGGCCATGGCTGGGAGCCTACGACATTTGCCGGGCCAGGCGACGCAGCAGCGCCACGTTGCGCTCGGGGATGGCCGACGTGTCCGGGTGTGTGTCGATGGCGCGGGCCACGTCCGCGACCCGCAGCAGGTGCAGGGTGGGGTGGGGCGCGCGGTTGGTGGCGTTGGCGGGGTCGTCGTCGGGGGCGTCGGCGAAGCGGTAATCGGGGTGGAAGCTGGCCAGCTGGTAGGTGTCCTGCCGTTTCGTCGCCTCAAGCAGGTCCTCGGCCGCG
>CALCXL010000424.1 GCA_937907595.1 uncultured Pseudomonadota bacterium | reverse complement strand
CGCGCCTGCGCCGGGGGAGCCGGCCGCCCAGCCGACCCCCGAGCCGACCCCCCAGCCGACCACGCCCCCGCCCACCCCGGACCTGGAGGCTCCGCAGGCCGCGCCCGCCCTGGACCTGGAAGAGGAGCTCAGCAACGCGATGGCGGCCCTGTCCCGGCTGCTGGGCCGCACGCGCGAGGAGGGTTCCTGCACCGAGGACGACGACGCGGTCCTCGCCTGCGCAGCCAGGGTGGCGACCTGGGGCTGCGACGAGCTCGCGCAGGAGCTCGAGGGCGCGATGACCGGGGGCCTGGGAGGGAATGGCGGCCCGGCTTGGGCCCGGAGCTACGCCGCGGCGATGGGCGGCCGGGTCGTCGACTGCTACGCCGAGGAGGCCGGCCACCCCCTGACGGCCGAACAAGCGGCCGACATCGCCACGTACGAGGGGATCCTGGCGGGCGCGATGGGCAGCATGGGCGCGGCCTGCCTGCTCAACGAGGAGCGGTTCGCCGAGTGCACGTCGGGGATCGCGCTGATGAGCTGCGACACACTCGCCGCGCAGATCTCCTCGGACGCCTCCCTCACCGCGAGCGACTTCGTGGCCAGCTGCGAGGGATTCCTGGACTGCGGCTTCTAGTTGACCTTGAGCGGCTCACCCGGCGGGCCTACTGGCGCCACCCCAGCAGCGTCCTCGCCGCGGCGAGAATGGCCTCGACGGCCAATACCCCGGCGTGCTCGGGCCGCGTCAACGCGTAGAACCGCTCGCCGCGGCCCTCGAGGACCATCACCTCCTCCACGCGGTGGGTGTGCCGGACATGCTCCGACACGACGGCGGGCGCTGCGAAGAACCCCCGACCGTCCTCGCCGAAGAGCTTCAGCATGCCGCTGTCGATGAACTCGGCCTCCACCCGGGGCTGGATGCCCTGCTCCACGAACCACTCCTCGAGCAGCCGCCGCATGATCGAGCGGGGCTCAGGGAGCAAGAACGGGGCGCCCGCCAGCGAATGGGGGAGGTCGTGCCCGTAGCGCTCGACCAGCGCCGCGGTCCCGAAGATCGCGATCGGGCTCTCCCCCAGGAACTCCGAGCGCAAGGTGCCGCCCTCCACCGTCGCCACGGGCTGGTCGGTCAGCGCCAGGTCCAGGTGGTGCAAGGTCAGCTCGGCCACGAGCCAGTCGAGGCTGCCTTGGTGGACGACCAGGTGCAGCTGGTCGCCGTCGGCCTCCACCTGCGCGCCGCTCAAGACCGCGTGCCCCAGGAACTTCGGGAGGCTGTTGCCGAGCCCTACCCGCAATCGCACGCGATGCCGCCCGTCCCCCTGGCCGGATAGCACCTGCCGCAGCTCCTGCTCCAGACCGAAGATGTCGCGGGCGTACTCCGCCACGATCCGGCCTTCGGCGGTCGGGACGAGGCGCCGACCCGACCGCTGGAGCAGGGCGTGGTCGAGCCGCTCCTCCAGCAACTTGATCTGCGCCGAGACGGTGGACGGCGAGAGGCTGAGCCGCGCTGCCGCGCCGGTGACCGAGCCCTCCTGCGCCGCGATCCAGAAGTAGAGGAGGTGTTGGTGGTTGAGCCAGTTCATGGGGAGACAATAGTGCGGAAAATACGAATCCAGCTTCCTGTATTTGATGGTTTTACACAACCATCCGGGGCCCTACCTTGCTCTCGAACACCAGTTCGGAGCCCACGTGGACCGGTTCGATGAC
>CALCXL010000423.1 GCA_937907595.1 uncultured Pseudomonadota bacterium | reverse complement strand
CACCCGATGAGCCCCGTCGCGTCGGTCTTCGGCGCCGGACCCTGGGGCGCCACGCTCGCCTGGCTGCTGGCCCGCTCGGGTCGGCCGGTGCTGCTGTGGACGCGCGACGCCGCCAAGGCAGAGGAGATCACGGCCAGCCGGCAGCCGCCGGGCACCCAGCTCGATCTGCCCATGAACGTGACGATCACGGCCGACCCCGTGGCCCTGGAGGCCAACCTGGTGGTGCTGGCGGTGCCGCCGGCGCGGGTGCGGGCCCTGGTCAAGCGCCTGGCCCCGCACCTGGGGCCGCAGCACCGGGTGCTGCACGTGATCAAGGGCTTCGAGGCGTCGGGCCTGCCGGTGAGCCGGGTGGTGGAGCAGGAGACCTGCGTGCTGCGCACGGGCGTGATCGCGGGGCCGATCGTGCCCGCGGAGCTGTGGCGCGGGGAGCAGGGCGCGGCGATCGTCGGCTCCCGCTTCGACAGCGTGGTGGAGGAGGTCACCGGGCTGCTGGCGTCGGATCAGCTGCGCGTCTACGGCACCCACGACCTGCTGGGGGTGGAGATCGGCGGCGCCATGCGGACCCCCGTGGGCGTGTCGGCGGGGCTGCTGCGGGCGGCGGGCTTCGGCAAGGCGCTGGGCGCGGTGCTGCTGACCCGGGCGGTGGCCGAGGGCGGTCGGCTGGCGACGGCGCTGGGCGGGGATCCGCGCACGCTGGCGGGGCTCAGCGGGATCGGCGACTGGATGCTGACGGCGACGGATCAGGACGACGAGCTCATGCAGGCGGGCATGCGCCTGGCCACGGGCGCGCCCTTCGACCACCCCGAAGCAGAGGCCCGGATCCGCACGCTGGTGGCCCTGGGGGCCAGCCGCGGGGTCGATCTGCCCATCGTGGAGTCGGTGGCCGCGATCCTGGACGGGGTGCCGCTGTCTGAGGCCCTGGCGGCCCTGATGGCCCGGGCCCAGCGCGCCGAGATCGACTGACGTCGCCCCGATCGTGACCGACTACCTCTTCAAGAAGTTCGTGCGCCTGCGCCGGCCGGAGGTCGATCGGTTGACGGAGTTCGTGCTGTCCCGCGACGTGCTGGTGCGCGGCCTGGACCAGCGGGACTGGGGGACCTACCGCGGCGGCTGCCTGCCCTACCTGGGCGTGGTCGTGGCGGCGGTGCTCTGGCTCGGTTGGGAGCGCATCGGCCTGAGCCGGCCGGTGGGCATCGGCCTGGCGATGACGTCGGCGGTGCTGGGCACGTCGGCCCTGGTGAGAGCGGCCATCGCGTCGGTGCGCTCGCGGCGGCTGCTCAAGCGCGACGAGGGCTGGGTGGCGCTGGCCTGGAGCAAGAAGGAGTTCTGCCTTCGCACGCTGGACCTCTGCGTGCTGGCGCCCTGGTCGGCGATCACGAAGATCGAGTACCTGCCGCCCACCGAGGGCACGCTGCTCGGCGACACCCTGTGGATCCACCTGGGCGGCGGCGACAAGGTGCTGATCGAGCCCTTCGACGGCAGCTTCGGCGGCAGGCCCGTGGCCGACTGGGCGAAGGACATCGAGGCGGTCTGGAAGAAGCGGCGGTAGGGACGCCGCTACCGGCGCCGCGCCCAGCCGGCGAGCAGGAGCATGGGCACCAGGGCCAGGGCCAGCCGCTTCGCGCGGTCGCCGGCCCCCTGGGAGCCCACCGCCGCCAGGCTGCCGGGGTGGGGCTCCGGTCGACCCTGGGGGCGCTCGGCCAGGCGGTGCCCCACGTTCGGGTGGCTCTGCGCCAGGCAGCCCAGGGCCAGGGCGGCGTCCCGTCGATCGCGCTCTTCGCCGGAGCCCAGCAGGCGCCGGAGCAGGGGCACCGAGTCCTCGCCCAGCAGGGACGGGAGCAGGCGGATCGCGTAGGAGCGGGACGCCTCTTCATCGTAGGGGAGGTGCAGCGCGAAGCCCGGGGGCCGATCGCAGGGCTCCGCCGGCACCGGCAGCACCAGCTGGTGGTCCGAGCGCACCCGCGCGCCCCCCGACGCGGCCGGCGACCGCGCGGTGAGCAGGACCAGGCTGCGGCCGGTGGGATCGCCGACCTCCGCCAGCAAGGCCGCGGCGCGCAGGCGCAGCACCAGGGGCGCGGACTGCTCGGTCACCATCCCGCGCAGTCCGCGGTCGAAGGTCGCGGTGCGCGGCGCCGCGGCGGCCAGCTCAAGGGCCCGGAGGCGTCGGCCGAACCACAGGTCCGGCTGGAGCATGCGCTGCACGAAGACGTCTGAGTGGGGGTTCTCCACCAGGCCGTCGGCCAGGCTGATCGCCACCGGCTGACCCGGCGCGTCGGGCACCACGATCAGGCGGTCGCCGGCCAGCCACCAGTCCACCCGCCAGGCGACCTCGCCGCGCCCGGGCCGCCAGAAGTCCCCGGCGTTCTGCTCGCCCACCAGGTCGCTGAGGGTCAGGACGGCGCGCGGCCCGTCGTCGGCGCCCACCACGGCGATCACGGCCCCTTCGCCCGCTCCGGACCGACCGGCCAGGGCCGCGAAGGCGTCGTCGCCCAGGGCGATCGCGTCGGGGGCGAAGGGCAGGACGCCGCGCCGATCCGCGAACCGCCAGGCCCCGCCCTCGTGCCAGGACAGGCGTCCGGCCGGGCCTTCGATCTGGTGCCACCCCGAGGAGGCGGCGGCGGCGGGCGGGGGGAGCAGCAGCGCCGCGGGCAGGACCAGGAGGAGGGCCCAGGCGGAGGGGGTGAGGCTCAGAGCGGCGGCGGGCCCTGCGGCGGGGGGGATCGCGCCGCGCCGGGCTCCCGCCTTCGGCGATCCGGTCCGTTGTGCTCCGGGACTCCCCATCGATTCGCACCTCACGCGGGGCCGGTCGCGACCCCGATGGACCGCTCGCAGGCGATCCGGCCTGTCGTCCCGCGGCTGCCACCGCTGGGCGATCGGCCCCTGCTCCCTTCGACCGCCGGGCGCCGCGCGGGTTCCCGGGATCTCCGACATCCTCCCTTCAACGTGGGGTCGCGCGGCGATCGGCACAACCCGCTGCTACCTTCGTGGGCCATGCCCCTGCCCCTGGCCCCCGCCGACGAGCCCCGGCTCGACCCGCTGATCCATCTCAAGCTGCGGTCCGCCGCGATCGACCCGTCCTGGGCGCCGACCGTGCGTCAGCTGGCCACCGGGGAGATGAAGGCCAGCGCCCTGCGCTGCTGCGGGAGCGGCTGCCGGCCCTGCGTCAACGACATCAAGCGCTGCACTGCGGCCGTGCTGACCTCCCTGCAGGACCCCGCCGCGGCCGACGAGGAGATCGCAGGGGGCCAGGGCGGCCTCCTGCGTCGAGGGCTGCGTCGGGCGGCGAAGGGGGCGAAGCGGCGGCTGTTGGGGTGAGTCGCTCGGAGTCAGCGGCCCGCGATCAGAGTTCCAGGCTCAGTTCGCCGAGCCGCCCTCGATGAAGTTGCAGGCGCCCTGGCCGGTCACGGCGATGCTCAGGTTGAGCTCCGCGAAGATGTCGGTCGCATCGTCGGGACGCCGACCCTCCACCTCGGTGGAGAGCGTCATGGACTGCGACACCACGTAGTCCGTCAGGTCCACGTCGGCCACGTCCAGGTCCACCGTCGCCTGCCCCGCCGGGAAGTCGCTGGCCGAGGCCACCAGGACCCGCGGCAGATCCGGGGCCTCGGCGTAGAACTCCAGGGACTCCAGGAAGGAGAGGTCGGCCCCGTCCGGCTCCGCCGCCGTCAAGCGGAAGTAGGTCAGGCTCACGGCGTTGATGTCGCCCGGCGCCACGCCCTGGTTCTGCAGCTCCTGGCTGGAGGTCACGTCCATGTTGAGGAAGTCCCCGAAGCCGACCTCACCGATGAGGTTCTCCAGGACCGTTCCCGCCTCCACGGTCGTCGTGGTCTCGTAGGGCACGTCGATCGTGATGAGGGTGGCGTCGCAGGAGACGACGAGCAGGGAGAAGCAGAGCGAGAAGAGCAGGGCACGGCGCATGAGGCCTCCAGGTGGCGGAACACAGTACATGACCGGCACCGGCCGTCGCCCTCACGGTCCCCGGGGCACCTGCAGGCTGGCGGTGGCCAGGTCCCAGGTCTCGACGCGATCGACCAGGTGCTCCAGCCCCAGCGCCCGCAGCAGGTGCGGCGGGTGGGTGCGCAGGCGGACGCGGGCCTGGATCTGCAGGGGGCCGGGCGTGTCCGCTGAGGTCGGGACGAACAGGGTGGAGGTGCGCGCGTGCCGGGGCGGGATCGAGCCGCTGCTGTGCTCGTTGGCCCGCCAGGGGAAGAGCTCGGGCCGCCCGTCCGCCGCCGTAAGCCGGGAGGAGTAGCTGACCAGATCCGCGTCGCCGTAGGGATCCAGGCTGCTCCAGTGGTCCCGCAGGTCCCCGTTGGCGTCCAGGTCCCCGGTTCGGTAGAGCACCGTGCCGTCGGCGTCGGTCGCGGTCAGCTCCAGCCAGGCCTGGCGCAGGAAGGTCGACCCCGTCGGCAGGTTGTGGCCGTCGATGTGGTTGTGCAGCGTCGCCACCACGTCGACCACCTCGCCCGGCACGAAGGGCGCCGCCACCAGGTCCAGGCTGGCGGCGCCGTCGAGCAGCGCGCCGATGCGCGTCCGCAGGACCTCCTCCTCCGCGGCGGTGGTGAAGCCCTCGCTCAGGGGGACGTCGATCCCCACGAAGCGGTGGTCGTGCAGGCTGCGATCGCTCGGCCCACCCACCGCGGCGGGCCCGGTCGTCGTGGGCATGTGGCAGGACTGGCAGGGCCGACCCTCCTCCGGAGCGGGGCCCTCCGTCCACTCCTCGTAGGGCCGCTCCAGCTGCAGCCCACCCAGCTCGATGACGTCGTGGCAGCCCCCGCAGAACGAGGCGCCCGTGAGCAGGTCGGAGAAGCTGGCCTCGTGGGCCGGGGAGCTGGCGGGGTCGGCGATCCCGCCGCGCACGGGCCCGCCCTCCTGGATCACGTGCCCGCTGTTCCAGGGGCGCTCCAGCGCCGACACGCGGTGGCAGGCCTCGCAGGTCACCCCCTCCTGCACCACCGGCGACAGGGCATCCCAATCGAAGTGCGGCACGATCTCGCCGCCCCGCGTGCCGATCGCGGTGTGGCACTGTAGGCAGAAGCTGTCCTGCGCCCCGTCGAAGTCGGCCCGCCGCAGCTCCACCAGGGCGCGGAAGACCGGATCGACCATCGCGTAGGCGTGCGACGACGTGGCCCACTGCGCGGCGTGGTCGGGGTGGCACGCGGCGCAGTCGTCCGACGGCTGGAAGGAGGAGGGCGACAGCGTGGGCTCCGCCGGCCTGGACAGCGGGTCGACGATGGGGTCGACGTCGACGACGGGCTCGTCGGTCGGGCAGCCCGCCAGCAGCGCGCAGGCCACGGCCCAGCCCAGCCAGGGCCCGATCGCCCTGGCGCCGGCCGCTCGGGCCCAGATCACAGCGTCTCCAGGAAGGCGATCAGCGCCGCCTGATCGGGAGCCGGCAGCGCGGCGAAGGCGGCGGCCGCGGCGCTCCCCTCGCCAGCGTGGGCCTCGATCGCCTGCGGCAGCGTGTCCGCCGCGCCGGAGTGCAGGTAGGGAGCGGTGCGGGCCAGACCCCAGAGCGGCGGGGTGCGGAAGTCCCGCATACCCGCGGACGCGTCCTCGATGCCCAGGGCGCCCTCGGGCAGGATCCGATGCAACAGCAGGTCCGAGTACAGGGGCACCGGCCCGTCCGCGCCCGGGAGGCTGGGGCGATGGCAGCCCGCGCAGCCCAGGGCGGCGAACTGGGCCTCTCCGCCGGCGACGAGGTCCGGCCACGACGAGGGGCTGCGCGGCGGCGGCCCCAGGCGGCGCAGGAAGTCGGCCATCAGGTCCGCGCTGTCCAGGCCCAGCTCGGGATCGGCGACGCCGTCGTTGTCCTGCACCCGGCCGAAGGTCAGGCCCTCCCGCCAGGGCAGCGTCAGGCCGAGCTCGGCGGTGAAGGCGTCGCGCACGAACTCGTCGATGGTCGGCACCTGGGCCTTCCAGCCGAAGCGCCCCAGCCGTCCGCCGTCCGTCCAGGAGGGGCGCCCGCGGATGCCGTCGCCGTCCGCGTCCCCGGGGTCCGCGCCGGCGAGGATCGTGGCGTCGTCGATGCCTTCGATGAGCCCCAGCCCGAACAGGTGGGGGGTCTGTCGGTGCTCGAAGATCGATGCCTCGGGCTGCGCGCGGGGGGCGACGCCGATCAGCGCCGTGGTGCGGTGCAGGATCGTGCCGACGGCCGGGGGAGCGAAGGCGTCGCCCCCGGAGAGCACGCCGTGGCGCATCACGTTGACCCCGCGGGGCCCCGCGCCACCGAGGACCGGCTCGAAGTGGCAGGCGCGACAGGAGTCGCCGTTCAGCCGGGGCCCGCCCGCGCCGTCCTCGGGGAGGAACTCGCGGTCGAAGAGCCGCCGCCCTGCTTCGAAGCGTGCTGTCGCCGCCCCGTCCAGGCCGGGGACGGGCCCCCCCCAGGTGCCCGCCTCCGGCACCATCCCGTCCGGGGGCAAGAGCCCGGGGCTCGTTTGCGGTCGGCCGCCCAGGCTCAGCAGGAACTCCCGCAGATCGCCCTTGGAACCCGCGTCTGCGGCGGCCCAGGCGTCGCGGGAGGCCAGCGCCTCACCCCCGTGCGCGTCGATGGCGGCGTCCAGGCTGCCTGCGCGGCCGTCGTGCAGGTAGGGCCCGACGGCGCCGATGCCCCACAGCGGCTGGGTGCGGAACTCCGAGCCGGTGGCCTCGCCGGCCACGATGCCGTCGGCCAGATCGGGCCCCATGTCGTGCAGCAGCAGATCGGAGTAGATGGGCAGGGGACCGCGCGGACCCTCCAGGCGCGGGCGGTGGCAGCCCCCGCAGCCCAGGGCGTCGAACTGCTCCCGCCCGCGCGCCCCCTGCTCGCTCTCGGGCTCCAGCTCCGGCGCCGCCATCAGCATGGTCATGCTCACCAGCGCGAAGAGGTCCTCGCCGGAGAGCTCGGGATCGGGCACCCCGTCGTCGTCCACCAGGGGGGACGAGGGGGCCGAGACCTGGGCGTGCGCCCGGCGGATGAGGTTCGGCCACCACCAGGCCGTGGTGGCTCCGCCGCCGCTGCTGTCCACGGGCAGGGCGGCCTTTTCGGCGTCGGTGAGCGGGTCGGTGGTGATGCCCAGGTGGTTGAAGAGCGGGCCGCGGATGAAGCCTTCGATGGAGACCGTCTGCGCCTTGCGGCCGAAGCGTCCCACGAAGCCCTGGTCGTAGTTGGGCCGGCCGGAGATCCCGTCGCCGTCTGCGTCGTCGGGGTCCGAGAAGGCCAGGATCTCGTCTTCGGGGAGCTCCGCCATCAACCCCGCGCCGAAGAAGGGGATCGGGTTGCGGCGCCCCACGATGTCGTCGGCGGGGTCCAGCGCGGGGCGGGCGGGCAGCCCCTCGCCGTACTGGTACAGCCGAACCACCCCACCGGCGGGGCCCGCCGATTGCGCGGGCTGGTACGCGCCGTCCGGGCTGAGCCGGGCCGCGATGAAGAAGTTGCGGTAGGAGCCCGCTGATCCGCCCAGGGTCGGGCGCTCGTGGCAGGAGCCGCAGAAGGTGACGTTGAAGGCGGGCCCCAGGCCGTCGGCCCGGGCGAAGCGGCGCAGGGCGACCTCCTGGCCCAGCTCGAAGATCGCGCGCTGTTCGGCGGAGGCGTAGGGCACGACCTGGCCCAGGGGCGCCGACACGTCCGCCGCGACGTCGCCGTGTCCCTCGGCGCAGCCGGACAGCCCGACCAGCAGCGCGGCCAGGGCGACGGCCCGCAGCCCATCGGGGGCCCGGATCACGAGCCGCCCTCCCGGAGCCAGGCCGCGCCCGCGTAGGGCTCCACGAAGCGGCCCCCCACCGCGTACCACCGTCCCTCGCCGTCGCCCCAGAGGGCGTGCACGTCGCCCCCCTGCAGCGTCTCCTCCGCCGTGAGCTCGCCCGTCTCCGGGTCGAAGACGCCGACGTAGCCGTTGAGCCCGCCGACCAGCGCGCGCCCGTCGTCGAGCATGCTGACCGCGTTGAGCCCGCCGACCCCGCTGGGGCTGAGCGTGGTCCAGGCCGCGCCGTCCCAGGTCGCCACCCGCGCGTTGCCGCGTCCGCCCACCGCGACGATGTGATCCTCCTCCGTCCCCCACAGGGAGACGAAGTCCTGGTCGGCCCCCGCCCCGGCCGGGGAGTCCCGCCAGGCCGCGCCGTCCCAGCGCAGGATCTGGCCGCCCTGGCCCAGAGCGAAGAGGACGTCGCCCACCCCCCAGACCTTGAACAGGCTCGAAGGCTGGCGGGAGAGCTCGTCGGGATCCAGCGCGATCGTCTCGAAGTGGCTGCCGTCCCAGTGCAGCACCACCGGGGGGGCTCCCGCGTCGTCGGTGTCCCCGCCCACCACCCAGACGTCGTCGGGCGCGAAGCCGAACACGCCCCAGAGGTCCTCGTCGGTGCCGGAGTCCAGCGCCGTCCACTCCGACCCGTCGTACCAGGCGGCGGCGCCGTCGATGCCCACCGCCATGACCTGATCCGCCGACCAGCCGGTCACCCAGGCGAGCAGCGGCACGTCGGGGGCCTGCATGTCGGTCCAGGCGCTCCCGTCGAAGTGGACGATCTGCGCCTGCTCCCCGGTCCCGCCCACCACGAAGACGTCGGCCGGCCCCGAGCCCCACACGCCGCTGAGGGCGCCGTAGCCCGCCGGGTCGAAGGCGTCGGACCACGCCGGGGCGCACCCGCCGGCCACGAGGGCGGCCACGAGGAGCATCGAGGGGGGGAGTGGGGCGGGCGGCGACAAGCGATCGCCAGTGTAGGAACGGTGGACGTCGCCCCGCTTGTCGCTGAACTCGCCGATTTCTTGTCGTTGGATTCCGACACGCGGTCCGCCGGGGGGGCGATCAGTCCACGACCCCCTGCTCGATCGCGAAGCGGATGATGTCGGCCGTGGTCTTGAGGCCCAGCTTCTCCATCAGGCGGGAGCGGTACGTGGAGGCGGTGCTCGTGCCCACGCCCAGGTGCCGGGCGCAGTCCTGCAGGCCCATGCCCGAGCCCAGGGCGCGCAGCAGCTCGAACTCCCGGGGCGAGAGCGCCTCCAGGCCCGACCGACTCCGGTCCCCCGGCCGCATCCGCCGGAGCACCGCCTCGGACACGCGCGGCGACACCCAGATGCCGCCTGCGTGCACGGCCTGAAGGGCTTGCACCAGGTCCTGCACGGCCGCGGACTTCACGACGTAGCCCTGCGCCCCCGCCTCCAGGGCCCGGAGCGCGTAGTGGATGTCCTCGTGCACGGTCAGCACCAGCACCGGGGTCCCGGGCAGGGCCCTCCGCAGGGCTTCGACGAGCGAGGGGCCATCGCGGCCGGGCATGGAGTAGTCGGTGACCACCACGTCGGGCTTCAGCTCCGTCGCCCGCGTCAGCGCGGTGAGGCCGTCGGCCGCCTGCCCCACCACGTCGATGCCGGGCTCGTCGTCCAGCACCCGGCACAGCGCCTCGCGGACCATCGCGTGATCGTCGGCGAGCAGGACGCGAATCGGGGCTGCGCTCACGTCAGGCTCCGGTGGGGGGGAGGGGGATGCAGACCTCGATCCGGGTGCCCTGGTCGGGCGCCGAGCGCAGGGAGAAGGTGCCACCCAGGAGCTCGGCGCGCTCGCGCATGCCCAGCAGGCCCAGGCTGGAGGGGGGCACGGAGGAGGGGTCGAAGCCGCGTCCGTCGTCGGCCACCACGATGCGGAGGCCTCGGTCCTCGCGCCCCAACTCCACCTCGACCCGGCGGGCCTGCGCGTGCCGGACCACGTTGCCCAGGGCCTCCTGCAGGATCCGCCAGCCGTGATCGACGGCCTCGGACGGCAGCGGGGCCGGTGGCAGGCTGAGGCGCAGGGTCACCTCCACCCCCGATCGCTCCTGCACGTCGGCGCAGTGGCGGCGCAGGGCGTCGGCCAGCCCCAGGTCGTCCAGGAGGGCTGGCCGCAGGTCGGCGGCGATGCGGTGGATGTGCTCGAGCAGGACCTCGGCGTTGTCCGCCACCCGCGCCAGGGCCGCCGCCCGCCGCTCTTCGTCGGGGGCGCGGCGGGCGGTCTCGCTGTCGATGCGCAGGGCGGTGCTGATCTGGCCCAGGTCGTCGTGGAGGTCCCGGCACAGCCGCTGCCGTTCGCGCTCCTGGCCCTCCAGCAGGCGCAGGGTGAGCAGGCGCAATCGGCCCTCGGACTCGGCGAGTTGCAGGGCGGCCCGGTCGCGCTCCCCGTCGGCCCGGGCCGAGGACGCGGTCGACGCGCCGAGCAGGGGCAGCGCCACCGCCAGCAGCGCGGCCAGGGAGACGAGCAGCCGCCGGGACCGCGCGCGCAGGGCGGATCGGGGGATGCTGGCCACGAAGTGGAGCGGCCCGGGGGTGGAGTCCCCCGACGGAGACCAGCGCTGCCAGCGCCACAGCCCCGTGCGATCGAGGCGTGAGCCCTGGGGCTGCGCGTCGATGGCGGACCAGAGCGAGGGATCGGCCTGGGTCAGCCGGTCGGCGTGGGGGAGCGCGAAGCCCCAGGGCTGGTGGCCGGGGGGAGCCTGGATCCAGAAGCCCTGGTGGTCCACCAGCTGGAAGTCCAGCGCGTCGGCGCGGGCCACGGAGCCCAACTCCTCCAGCAGCCGCGCAGCGCCCTGGTTGAGCACCACCGCGCCCTGGGTGCGCCCGGTCGTGTCCACGATGGGGGCGGCGAATCGAACCGTCGGCCGCGCGGGCTCCTCCACCCGGCCGTGCTCGACGTTCAGGTCGAAGCGGGAGACGAAGACCTGCCCCGGCGACAGCGCCAGGGCGCCCGCCACGTAGTCCCTGTCGCCCTTGGCTTGAAGCTCGGCCGCCCCCACCGCGCGCGGGCCCTGATCGTCCAGGTTGACCCTCACCCGCTCCCCGCCGTCCGCGTCCAGGATCCGCACCTGGTGGTAGGTGCCGCGCGCCGCCGAGAAGCGCACCAGCGCCTGATCGAGCTCCGCCTTCGCGGCTGCGTCGCCCTGCGCGGCCGCCAGGGTCCGGGGGTCGCCGGCCAGCAAGGCCAGATCCGAGCCCACCGCCGCGAACTCACGGGCCACCACCTCCACCTGCAAGCGCAGGAGGGAGGACGCGTCCCGCTCCGCCAGCGCCTCCTCGTGCCGGCGTTGTGCGACCACCAGCGCCCCGCACAGGAGGATCAGCAGGGCGGCGGCCACGAACGGGGTCTGCAGGGGGCGGGGACCACTCACGGGGTGAGCCTACCCCGTCGGCTCGGGGCCGCCCGCCCTCCACCCCCCCAGCCGATCAGGCAAGCTAAGGCGGTGTCCGACTGGATCTACCTGGAGAAGCCCGCGGGGCTGCCCACGCTGAGGCCCAACGCCGATCCCTCGGGGGATTGCCTGCTGGCTCGCGCCGTGATCGACCACCCCGCGCAGGCCCAGGTGGACTGGCCCCTGGGTTTCGACGGAGGGATCCTGCACCGCCTGGACACCCTCACCTCCGGTCTGGTGGTCGCGGCCACCAGCCTCGACGGCTTCGAGCGCGGCCGCGCTGCCTTCGCCGCGCACCGGCTGCAGAAGGTCTACCGCTTCCTCACCGCCCGCGACGTGCCCTGGCACCACCACGTCGTGGAGCACCCGATCTCCCACGACAAGCGCAAGAAGAGCCGCATGGTCTGGTTGCGAGGGCAGGGGACCCCGCACCGGGGCAAGTGGTTGCCGGCGCGCACCGAACTCCGACGCTTGGGGCGGCGGGGCGACCTCCACCTCTGGGAGGCCGTGATCAGCACCGGCGTCATGCACCAGATCCGGGTGCACGCGGCGTCCGTCGGCCTGCCCCTGCTCGGCGACCGCATCTACGGCGGTGGCCCCGGCGATCGCTTCTACCTGCACCACGAGCGCATCGACGGCTGGTTCGAGCCCACGCCCGTGGTGCCCCTGCCCGACGATTGGCCCGCATGAACCGCTCCGCCGCCCGCATCGTGCGCGCCGCCGCGCCCGTCGCCACCCTCACCCCCGGCGTGGAGGCCTTCGCGTCGGGCGATCTGCTGGAGGGCCTGTCGCAGACCCTGGCCGAAGCCCGCGCCGACTGGTCCGCCTCCCGCACCGTCATCGCCCGCGCCGGCCGCACCGCCCGCTCCCTGGGCAGCCGCAAGCGGCGCCTGCACGGCGACGTCCTGCACGCCCTGGTCCGCCACGATCGCACCTTGGACCTCCTGGTGGACCTGGCCGGCCTGCCTCCCGGCTCCAACCGCATGGCCCGCGCCCGCGCCCGCACCCTGGCCGGCCTGGTCGCCCTCTTCGGGCTGGATCCCCAGGGCCTGGACGCCGCGTTCGACGCCGACGACCTGCGCGACCCCGCCCACCTGCTCACCGGCTGGGTCCTGGAGACCGACCCCCCCGACGACGAGGCCCTGGGCGCCGCCGCCTCCCTGCCTACCTGGATCGCCCGGGAGCTGCTGCGCTCCTTCGGCGATCAAGCCGTGGCCGTCGCCCACGCCCTCAACGGCCGGGCCCCCCTCGCCCTGCGGGTCCTGCGCGGCGATCGCGACGCCCTGGCCGCCGAGCTGGACGCCGATCCCTCCCCCCTGAGCCCCCTCGCCCTGCTCCTGCGCGGCCACGCCGACGTGCGCAGCACCCCCGCCTTCGCCGAGGGGCGGGTGATGGTGCAGGACGTGGGCAGCCAGCTGATCGCCGAGCTCGTGGGAGCCGCGCCCGGAGAGGTCGTGGTCGACGCCTGCGCCGGCGCCGGGGGCAAGACCCTGGCCCTGGCCGCCGCCATGGAGGGCCGCGGCCGGCTGATCCCCTGCGACGTGCGCGCCGACGCCCTGGAAGAAGCCTCCTCCCGCCTGCGCGCCGCCGGCCTCAGCGACGTCACCGAGCCGCTGCTCCTGCCCGAGGCCGGTCGCCTGCCAAAGCGCCTGCGCAAGCTGGAGGGCGCCGTGGACGCCGTGCTCGTGGACGCCCCCTGCACCGGCTCGGGGGCCCTGCGCCGCCGCCCCCAGGCCCGCTGGATCGCCCACGCCACCGACCTGCACTCCCTGCCGAAGCTGCAGGGCGCGATCCTGGAGCGCTTCGCGCCGCTCGTGCGCCCTGGAGGCCGGCTGGTCTACGCCACCTGCTCGCTCTTCGCCCCGGAGAACGACGGCGTCGTCGACGCCTTCCTGCGCTCCACCCCGGGCTTTCGACGCGTCGACCCCCGCTTCGATCCGCCCCGGGACGAAACCCTGGTGTCCGGGGGCTGTCTGAGGACGCGACCGGACCTGCACGGCACCGACGGCTTCTTCGCTGCGGTCCTGCAACGGGAGGCCCCATGACGTCGATCCTGTTCGCGATCCTGCTGCTCGCCACCCCCGGCCAGGCTGCCCCGCTGGAGCCAGCCCCGGTGGCTGAGCCCCCCGCCGACCCGGTGCTGCAGGCCCTGCAAGCGGAGCTGGATCGGGCCACGTCGGCCCTGTCGACCAAGGACCTGCCCCCCTACTTCATCGGCCTGGAGGCGATCGAGATCCGCACCCTGCGCATCCACGGCGAGGAGGGCGGCCTGCAGGGCTACGGCCCCAACGACGCCCGCTGGATCCACGCCGACGTGCGCGTGGGCGACGCGGCCCTGGACTCCACCCACCCCCTGCGCGACTACGGCTGGGACGACGCGCCCCCCGCCGGCCGGGAGATGGGCCTGGGCGACGACCCCGACGTGCTCCAGGCCGCGGTGTGGCGGGAGATCGACGCGCGCTACCGGGTGGCCGCCGACCGCTTCCAGCGGGTGCTGAGCGATCAGCAGCTGCTCGTCGACGAGGACCTGGGCTTCGATCTGGCCCCGGAGACTCCGACGGAGCACCTGGGCGCCGTCGCCACCCTGGAAAACCTGGATCTGGCCGACTGGGAGGGCACCGCGCGGGCCGCGTCGGCGGTCTTTGCCACCAGCGACGTCACCTTCGACGCCGGCGTCACGATGATCGCGGAGGCGGAGACGCGCTGGTTCGTCAGCAGCGAGGGTCACCGGCAGCGGCACGGCGCGGTTCGCTTGCGGGTGCTGGTGCAAGGGGACACGTTGGCCGACGACGGCGACGGGCTGGTGTTGGCCCGGACCTTCGACGCCGCGACGCCCCAGGGGCTGCCCTCCCGCGAAGCCGTCGTGGCCGCCGCCGAGGAGGTGCAGCGGACCCTCCTGGCCCTGAAGGCCGCCCCCCTCGAGGAGCCCTACCGCGGCCCCGCGATCCTCTCGGGGCGCGCCTCCGCGGTCTTCTTCCACGAGATCTTCGGCCACCGCGTCGAGGGCCACCGCCTGCGCCTGGTGGACGACGCCCAGACCTTCCGCCAGCAGGTGGGTCAGTCGATCCTTCCCTCCTTCCTGAGCGTGGTGGACGATCCGACCCAGAAGCAGCTGGCCGGCGAGGACCTGCGCGGCCACTACCTATTCGACGACCAGGGTGTGGCCGCCCAGCCGGCGGTGCTGGTGCGCGACGGCGTGCTGGAGGGCTTCCTGGAGAGCCGGGCGCCGGTGCAGTCGCTGACCTCCAACGGGCACG
>CALCXL010000422.1 GCA_937907595.1 uncultured Pseudomonadota bacterium | reverse complement strand
CACCAAGGGCAGCCCCAGCCTGGTCAAGATCAGCGCCATCGTGGGCGACTACCCGGGTGGCTGCGCCAGCGCCGACGCGGGCACCGGCTACTACGAGGCGGTCAACTACACCGGCGGCGAGTTCCTGAGCATCTGCGCCAGCAACTGGTCCAGCTACATGCCGCTGCTGGCCGAGGCGTCCATCAGCATGGACACCTTTGAGCTCACGGCGACCCCGGTGGAGAACACCATCGAGGTTCGGGTCAACGGAAACACCGTCGACGCCTCGGCCTGGGAGTACGACTCCGGCTCCAACAGCGTCCGCATCACGCAGAACCCCCCGGAAGAGGGCGACACCATCCGCATCGTCTACGCGGGCCTGGCGAACTGCGACTGACTCAGATCGACCTGGACTGGTCCTCCAGCCAGGTCGAGTAGTCCACGGTCAGGTTGTCCGGGACGGGGATCAGGCCGGTGAGGCCGCCCCACTCCAGGGTGACCTCGACCTCCAGCGTGCGGGCGGGGGCGTCGCCGTCCACCTCGGCGGTGATGAGCAGGCCCTCGGTGCCCATGCCCGCGCCGTCCATCAGCGCCTCGAACTCCGACTCGAAGACCGCCGCCGGGTCGTCGTCGAGGGGTGTCGCCGCAGCGATCCGTCCGGCCTGACGGGCGAAGGCCTCGATCTGGTGGACCCGGAAGAAGGTCCAGCCGTACTGGTGGACCCGGAAGAAGGTCCAGCCGTACTCGAAGCCACCGATCAGCATCACCATCAGCGCCGGGGTCAGCAGGGCCTGCTCGATGGCGTTGGAGCCGCGTCGTGAGCGCCTCATGGCTGGTCCTGCAGGCGCATGGTCGCGGTCGAGGAGAGGGTCCCCAGCGTGGGCACCAGGGGCACCAGGGCGGGATGGGGCAGGTCCACCGACACGCTGATGGAGGCGTCCGGGTCGGCGCCGTCGATGGTCGCCGTCACCGTGGCGGTGTCGCTGTCCAGGCCGGCGTCGTCCAGGGCGGCGGCCGCGCGGACCTCGGCCGAGGCGATGGGGTCGTCGTCCTGCAGGGTGCCGGCCCCGGTGCGGGCGCCTTCCCGGGCTGCGCTGATCACGGCGGTCTGGCAGCGCATGGCCCAGCCCCACTCGGTGATGCCAGCGCCCAGGACCAGCAGCACGCTGGCCCCCAGGGCGAACTCGACGGCGCTGGCGCCCTGACGGCGACGCACGATCAGTGCACCAGCATGATCGGGGGCTGGTAGCTGATGCCCTGGTCCAGGGTGCCGCCGCCTGCGGTGCCCTCGGCGTACTCGTGGGCCACGTCCAGGCGGACGGCGATGTTCTTGGAGGCCACCGCGCCGGTGCTCTGCACGTCGTAGACGGAGCCCCAGACGAAGCCGGTGATGTCCTGGTCCTGGGTGTACTTGACGTTGTCGCAGTCGTCGCCGCCGTCGAAGACGATGAGGGGACCCTCGAAGCTCTTCCCGTATGCGCCAGCCTTGTCGACGTCGCTCTTCTCGTAGGGGTCGCCGATGGGGCCGAAGGTGGACTCGTCGAAGGTGGTCTCGCTGGTGGCGATCTGGTCCGCCAGCGCCTTGAGGGTGGACGTCAGCGTGCCGTTGTTCAGGCGGGTCACGTCCATCAGCTCGATCTCGCCCTCCTGGGTGCAGTTCTCCAGGTGGTCGCGGATGGCGCTGGCGCTCGAGGGGTCGTTGCCCACCAGCGCCCAGCCTGCGTTGTCGTTCTTGTCGCTGTTGAGCTCCAGGTCCACGTCGATGATCTGCTGGTCCGGGTACTTCTCGAAGAGGCAGTCCGGCACCGCCAGCGGGATGTAGCACTCGATGGCCCCAGCGGGCTCCGAGGCGGGCATGACCGCGATGGCGGTGGCGTTGGTGGCCAGCTCGCTGCGTCCGAAGGCGGCGCCGGCGAACCAGGTCTGCAGGCCCTCGGCGCCGGCCACGACGCGAACCGCGTTGACCTCTTCGGGGTCCTCGGACACGAAGAACTCGGAGCCGTCCCAGACCCCGAGCTCGATCTCCGTGTCCGGGTCGAGCTCGACGGGCTGGCCGTCGGCGAAGTTCATGGCTCCGAAGGTGACCGCGCCATCCACCGCGTACTCCATGCCCTCGGCGGTGCCGTCCAGATACGCCACGCCGGCGTGAGCGGCGGCGTCCACCGCGCCCTGGAGCTGCACGTGCACGAGCCGGGCGTAGCCGATGTCGACGACCAGGGCGCCCATGCCCAGGATGCTTGTCAGGGAGAGCGCGAGCTGGATGCTCGTGGAGCCTCGCCTCCCCAGGTGGGTTCTCTGCATGTCCTATCTACGGTCGCGGCGTCACTCTCGATACTTTCATTTGGCTATCAACAGAGAATTTTCGCCACCGAACCCGTCGGCTTGTGTTGGAAGCCCGGGGATTGGGAGTGGGACCCCATCGACGAGCAGGATCAGCTCGTGCCGGCCAGGAGGAAGGTCCAGCGTCAGGCTCCAGACCCCGCCCTCGCCCGGCTCCAAGGGGATGGGCTGCCAGCCATTGAAGCTGCCCATCAAGACCACCTCGTCGGCGCTGGGCAGGTGCAGCACCAGATGCCAGGCTGCGGGCTCGTCGGCGACGGGCTGCAGGGTCCGTCGGCCCCAGGAGGCTCCCAGCACGGCGTGCAGCCGTTGTTGCTCGCCCAGCCCCCAGGCCTTGGACAAGCTGAGCTCGGCGCGGACCTCGACGGGCCCGAGCTCCCTCTCTGCGGCCAGCAGGGCCCGGACGCCTCGGGTGTCGGGGGCCAGCCCCGCGACCCAGACGGCCTGGTCCGTGCTGCCGTTCATCCACGCGCCGGCACCCCCCGACAGGGTCCAGGGTCCCTGCTCCAGGGCCGCGGTGCCCAGCCAGTCCACGCTGTTCGGCAGCGGGCCCGCCCACGCCCGGCCCTCGACCTGGCCCCACAGGGTCCATGTGGGACCGCCGATGAAGGCGGTCAGCTGGGCCAGCCCTCCCGGGGTCCTCTGTCCGCGCAGCACGGGACCGGCGGAGAGCTGAAGGGGACCTCGCTGCGCCCCACCGGTGGCTGCGAGCTCGGCCCAGGGTGACCAGAGCAGGGACCCGCTGTGCAGGGAGAGCGCGGCGATCGCGGGGCCTCGTGTCAGGTCCAGCCAGGCGCCCTCGCTGTCCAGCCAGCCCAGCTCCGTGCTTGGCAGGCCGGTTACCGAGGCCCAGGCACCCGTCGCGAACCCGGACTGGGAGCTGACTCGGGCCCAGCTCCCGGCGCCTCGGAGCTCCACTGCAGGAGCCCACGCACCGTCGATGCGGTCGGCACCGGTCAGGCCGGTGATGCCCGTGCTCGAGCTTCGCCAGAGGGGGTCCGGCTCGGCCGCGAGCGCCAGAGCCAGAGACAGGTGCAACACGCCCTGAGCTATATCTCCAGGAGCGCGTTCCTGTTGCCAAACCCGTCGTCGCGGGTCACCGCGGCGGAGGGGTCGGTCACCCAGTCCTGGCCGTCCACCACGAACATGTACTCGTGCTGTCCGGACTCCAGGAAGAGGGTGGCGTGGAAGGTGCCGTCGTTGCCGCGGGTCATCGGCGTGGCGTTGAAGTCCCAGCCGTTGAAGCTGGCGGCGACCCCCACAGAGTCCGCGTCGGGGGCGTGGATGACCAGCCGGACGGGGGTCTGCTCCTGGTTCGAGACGATCTCGACCGGGCGGTTTTCGGCATGGATCGAGCGGTCGTCGGTGCTGAAGCGACCCAGCCCGATGCCCACCAGCAACGCGGCCGCCATGGCCAGCACAGGCCGCCAGTCCCGCGAAGGAGGGGGCACGGTCAAGGCGCGCTCCACCAGGCCATGGGGAGCGCGGTGGGTGATGAGCAGGCGGCCCGGGTCAGTTCCCATTGCCGTTCCCGTTCCCGTTCCCGTTCCCGTTTCCGTTCCCGTTTCCGTTCCCGTTTCCGTTTCCGTTTCCGTTTCCGTTGCC
>CALCXL010000421.1 GCA_937907595.1 uncultured Pseudomonadota bacterium | reverse complement strand
GGTCCAGCGGGCCGAGGCCCTGGCCGCCACGGGGCGCTGCGCCGAGGCCGCGCCGCTGCTGTTGGAGGCCGCGGGCGACCGGCCGGGCATGGACCTGCGCACCCGGGCCGCCGAGCTGCTGTTGATCTCCGGCCGCGCCGCCGACGGCCTGGATCAGCTGCGCCGGGTGCTGAAGGACGCGCGCCTGTCGGTGCCCCGGGGCGAGCGGGCGGCCCTGGCGCGCGCCCTGGTCCTGCTGATCCGCGAGCTGTTCGGCGGTGTGCGCCTGCGCGAGCGCCCCGACGAGGAGGTCCTGGAGGCCACGCGGCGGCGCATCGACCTGGCCTGGTCCGCCGGCCGTGGCCTGCTGCTGTGGCGCGAGTTCCACGCCGTGATCCTGCTGCTGCGCAGCCTCAAGCTGGCCCGCGGCGCGGGGGATGGCCGCCGCTTCGCCCGGGGGCTGGTGGCCCGCGCGATGATCGTGGGCGGCATGAACGAGCGCGTGGCCGAGCGCGGCCTGCAGAAGGCCGAGGAGCTGGCCGAGCGCCTGGACGACGACTACCTGCGCGGCTTCGCCCGGGTGGCGCGCGGGGTGAGCGTCTGCCACCGGGGGAGCTGGCCCGAGGGCCTGGTGCTGCTGGACCAGGGGCAGCGGCTGCTGCGCGAGCGCTGCGTGGGGGTGGCGTGGGAGGTGAGCATCGCCATCACCACCATGATCCGCGCGCTGATCCACATGGGCTCCATCCGCGAGCTGGACCGCCTGGCCCCGCGCTGGATGCGCATCGCGACCGACCGCGGCGACATCTACCTGGGCGCGGTGGCCGGGATCTGCGACGGCTGGCTGCGCCTGATCGACGACGACCCCGAGGGAGCGCGGCGGCGGGTGACGGCGGCCGGCGAGGGATGGCCCGAGGAGGTGCACCACTTTCAGCGCTTCCAGGCCCTGGTCGTCACCCTGCAGATCGACCTGTACGAGGACCGCGGCGTCGACGCCCTGGCCCGGCTGGAGGCGGCCTGGCGCTGGCTGCGCACCTCCTACATCCCCTTCTCCCCGGACACCCGCGCGGAGATCCGCCTGCTCTGGGCCCAGTGTCTGCTCGCCGCGGCCCAGCAGTCCGAGCAGCCCGCCCCCCTGCTCCGCCGAGCCCGCGCCTACGGACGCAAGCTCAAGCGGGACGGCCATCGCGACGGCCGGGGAGCCCACGCCTACGTCGACGCCGCCCTGCACTGGCGGGCCGGCCGCCCCACCCAGGCCGCGATGGCCCTGGACCGCGCCGCGTCGCACTGGGACGCCCAGGGCCGCAAGCTGCACGCCGCCTGCGTGAGGCGTCGCAAGGCCCTGGTCCTGGACGGCGAGGGACTGGAGACCGCCGACGCCGCGCTGCGGGACTTGGGGGTGGCGGTGCCCGCGCGGCTGACGGAGGCCTACGTGCCGGGCTTCTCCTGAGGGGAGGCTGGTGCAAGGAGTCGCCCGGTCCTGGCCGGCGCGATCAGACCACCTTCGGGAACAACCACTGCCCCACGGGCCGCGACCGGAAGCGCGCCCAGCCCTGCCGCAGGGTGATCGCCGTGCCCAGCCGCAGGATGCGGACCACGGTGCCCACGTCGAAGGTCGCGACGATCGCGCCCAGGAGCATGGAGAAGAACATCCGGGGCACGGGGCCGCGGCAGTACTCCACGAACCACACGAACTCGGGGATGTTGGTGCCCATGCCGACGTCGCGCGGCGTGAAGATCCGGTCGCCGGGGCGGCTGGTGGTGACCTCCCAGTCGTGCTCGCCGTAGTGCTCGATGGCGCCGAGCAGGATGAAGTTGTGCAGGTCGGCCGCGAAGGGGCCCGTCGCCCCCATCGAGGAGGTCGCCGCCCCGGCCAGGATCACGTACTCGCTGGTGGAGAGGTGCAGCAGCGCCACCTTGTGCACGAAGCCCGCGGACCACAGCACGTGCCAGCGAAGCTCCGGCTCCACCTGCCCCGGCCAGCGGGCGGCGAGGGCCTTCGCCACCCGGTCGAACATGAGCTCGGGGTCGGCGGTCGTGCCCAACAGGGGGTCGATGACCTTCTGGATCTCGTTGACGTCGAAGACCGGCATCCCGGGATGCTACCCCTCCGGGGGATAGGAGACCCAGCGGGGGTGGCGGTGGCGGGGGATGGGCGAGCCTGGGCGCAAGGGCGCTGGGGGTCGTCAGGGCGGGGTCCACGACGACGCCGAAGGCGTCAAGGCGGGTCTTCAAGCAGGCGAAGCAGCGCCGCCACCGCCATCCTGTCCCGGGGCCGGCCGATGGCGGCCTTCACTTCGATCAGGGTGGGAATGTCGAGCACCCGGACCGGCAGATCATCGCCTCCCATCGCGACGGTCTGGTCGATCAACTCGTCGTAGCCGCGCCCGTCGTGGAGCACGCAGAGGACGTCGAGGGGGCCCAGATCCGTGGAGAGGTTGAGCTGTCCGCGGCCCAGGAAGTCGGCCTCCCGGGGCTTCAGCCTCCGTTTCATCGGTTCGATGATGTAGACGCCGAGGGACTGCAGCGTAGAGAGCAGGCGGGCCGCGTTCTCGGGCGTACGGCGGGGCACGATGTCCAGGTCGAGGGTGTTGATGCCGGTCCCGTGCAGAACGACGGCGCCCCCTCCGACGACCAGGTACTGCACCCCGCCCGCGTTCAGCGCTTCGATGAGCGCCGCGAGGTCAGCGGACCGGGGGTGTTGCACGGCGGATCCGCTCCACGCCTCGCGTCGCGTTGGTGCAGGCCTGGAGGCGCTGGCGTGGCGATTGCTCCGCACACCACTGGAGCAGCGCAGGGCTGACGTCGGCCACTGCCGCGAGCAGCTCGGGGTGGTCCCGCCCCAGCCGCTCCTTCACCGCCTCGATCCGCGCTCGAACGTCGTCGTCCATGGCCTCGACTCTAGCAGCGCGAGCCGCGAGCCCCGCGACCGAACCGTCGCCCGGTCCGGGCCTCGCTCGCCCCCGCCCCAACCCCCGCCGACGCCCTGACCACAGGCAGCTGCGCCCCCGAACTTGTAGCCTGCGCGCCATGATCGGCTGGTTCCAGAGCATCTTCGGCAAACGCCCCCTGCAGGTGGAGCGGGCCCGCTGGCGCAACTGGGCCGGCAACCGCCGCGTACGCGCCGACGTCTACTTCGAGCCGCGCACCAAGGGCGAGATCCAGGACATCGTCCGCCGCGCGAAGGCCGACGGGAAGCGCGTGAGGGTGGTGGGCAACTCCTACTCCTGGAGCCCGCTCATCGGCGACACGGACCAGGAGCAGAGCAGCGCGGAGGTCCTGATCTGCCTCAAGCGCATGGTCGACCTCGTGCGCATCACGCCGCACCGCGCCGATCCGGACTTCGTGCCCACCGTCGTGGCCGAGGCGGGCATGGACCTGGGCACCCTCACCGACGTCGTGGAGGCCGCCGGCCTGGCCCTGGTGAGCCCCACGGTCATCCCCTTCCTGTCCCTCGGTGGGCTGATCGGCGTGGGCGCCCACGGATCGGACACCCAGGCGCCGCCCTTCCCCGACCACGTCGTGCGCTTCTGGTTCGTCGACGCCGACGGCAACGAGCGTGTTGTCGGCGAGGACGAGCCCCGCCTGATGCGCGCGCTGCGGGCCAACCTGGGCTGCCTGGGGGTGATCTTCCAGGTGGAGATCCGCTGCGTGCACGACTTCACCGTGCGCGTCATCAACGAGACCCAGCCCCGCCTGCAGGCCTTCGACTCCCTGGAGCAGAAGGGCCACGACCACCCCCACATGTCCGTGTTCTGGTTCCCCTACACCGAGAAGGCGCTGGTGCGGACCTACGAGTACACGCCCGGCCGCGCCCCCACGCGCACCCTGGCCCAGCGCTTCGTCAAGCGGGCCGCCAAGCTCGTCCTGCAGAAGTGGCTGGGCCCGCCGGGCCTGGTGATCGTCACCCGCCTGCTCCCGAAGATGACCCCCTTCTTCATGGAGCACTTCGCCTTCAACCTGTTCAAGATCCAGGGCGGCAACCGGCAGATCGAGCGCAGCGCCGAGGCCTTCCACTACGTGCTCAACTACCCGCAGCTGCACGACATGAGCTTCGCCGTGGACGCCCACCTGGCCGACGACGCCTGGCGCTACTTCGTGCGCAAGGCCAACGAGTACGCCGCGCGCAACCAGTTCCCCCTGAGCATGCTGGCCCACTCCCGCCAGGTGGCCGCCAGCGACTCCTACCTGTCCCCCGCCGTGGGCCGCCAGACCGCCTACGTGGAGATCCTGGCCTACCGCGGCACCCCCGGCTGGGAGGCCTTCTTCCAGGACGTGGAGCAGGGCTTCTACGACGCCTTCCCCGGCGCGCGCCCCCACTGGGGCAAGCACTTCTGGGACGTGGACCGCATCCGCCAGACCTACGATCGGCCCACGCAGGCCATGGTCGACGGCGCTGAGGCACCCGCCAACCACATGAGCACCTTCCTGGAGGTCCGCCAGGAGCTGGACCCCGAGGGCCGCTTCCTGACCCCCTGGCTGCGGCGGGTGTTCGGGATTTCCTAGCGCGCCGATCGGCCCGATCGCCCCCGGTCCGCGATCCCGCGATCGATCGGGGGGGGTCCTGATCACCCCAATCCCGCGATACACTGGGGCACATCCACCCCTGGGCATGGAGCGATCATGACCACACCATCGACGCGGATCGCGGCCCTGGCCGTGATCCTGTTCGCGGCGCCCGCCTGGGCCATGCAGCTGAGCATGAGCCGCCCCGCCCTCTGCTCGATCAGCGATCGCGTCCTGATCGGCGAGGTCACCTCGGCCGAGACCCTGTGGGCCGAGGGCGACGACGGCGGCATCTTCCGGCGCGTCTGGATCGCCAACGAGCGGGACCTGCGCGGGCGCGGATCGGACACCGTCGAGGTGATCCTGCCCGGCGGCAGCCTGGGCGACGTGCACCACCGGGTCGAAGACGTGCCCGACCTCAGCGTCGACGGCCGCTACCTCCTCTTCCTCCGACGCGCCGACGACGGCTCCTTCTCCGTGCTGGGGGGAGACCAGGGCGCCGCGCGCGTGCAGGCGCCGACCGGGGGCGCGGGCGAGCGCTTCATCGACGCCCTGGCCTCCGTGGGGCGCTGCGATGAGGCGTAAGGCCGCTGTTGCCGCCGCCGCCTTGACCCTGCTGCTGTCGGGCACGGCCTCGGCCTTCACCCTGCTGACCGCCGACTGGAACGACTTCGCCGGCACCCCCGACGTGCCCCTGGAGTTCAACCCGAACGGCTGGCCAGGCAGCGCCGGCTCCCCCACCGCCGTCTACGCCGCCTGGCAGGGCGCCCTGACGGAATGGAACGACGCGGGCGCGGCCTTCTTCTGGGTCGACGCCGGCAGCACCACCAACCTCAGCTTTGCCAACGACGGCGTCTTCAACGGCCACTTCAGCAACACCACCACGCCCTGCGCCACCCTGGCCGTCGCCCAGAGCTTCTCCAGCGGCGACGACATCGTCGACTGCGACATCCGCTTCTTCGCCGGCAACGACGTGCTGCCGACGATCCCCTGGACCAGCACCACGCCGGCAGACCCCGCGGGCATCGACATCGAGTACATCGCGCTGCACGAGCAGGGCCACTGCCTGGGCCTGGGCCACAGCGACGACCCCACCGCGGTCATGGACCCCACCGCCACCTTCGGCCTGCCCTCCACCGGCCGGGACCTGCAACCGGACGACATCGCCGGCCTGCAGGCCATCTACGGCACCCTCTGCGGCGACCTGGACGGCGACGGCTTCTTCGTCGGCGCCTCCTGTGCCGGCCCCGGCGGCGACTGCGACGACACCGACGCGGCCATCAACCCCGGGGCCACCGAGGTCTGCGACGCCGTCGACAACGACTGCGACGGAGACGTGGACCAGGGCTTCGACGTCGACGCCGACGGCTTCTCCACCTGCGGGGCCGACGGCGCGCCCGGCGGCGGCGACGACGACTGCGACGACACCGACCCCGCGGTGAACCCCGACGCCATCGAGGCCTGCAACGGCGCCGACGACGACTGCGACGGCTCCACCCAGCTCTCCGAGGACGGCCCCATCGGCCCCGGCTTCGGGACCTTCGGCGCCGACGTCCTGCTGCTCAACGTCTTCGAAGCCACCGCCGACATGGCCCTCTTCGACTACTCCATGACCCTGTTCACCTCCGGCCCCGCCGTGCCCATCACCTGGGTGCTGTACAGCGCGCCCAGCGAGAGCGGACCCTGGACCCTGGAGAGCGAGGTCCCCGCCGCGGTGGGCAACGTCGCCCCGGAGCCGCAGTCCTCGGGCCTGTCGACCCTGCTGCTGGCCGGGACCCACTACGCCCTGGGCCTGCACTCCAACGACGCCGTCAACCTGCGCTTCGACACCGCCCCCCTCGCCGCCCCGCTGCCGATCTCCTGGGGCGACTACCTCGGCGGCACCGCAACCCCCGCCGCCGCCGTGCCCAGCAGCCCCGCCCTGGCCCCCCTGGACTACACCTTCGACTCCACCTTGGTCACCGACCCGGAGGCGGACGCCGACGGCGACGGAAGCCCCGGCTGCGACGACTGCGACGCCCTGAACCCCGACGTCTTCCCCGGCGCCCCCGAGCTCTGCAACGCCGTCGACGACGACTGCGACGGCCTGCTCCCCCCCGACGAGGCCGACGCCGACAACGACGGCACCCCCGCCTGCCTGGGCGACTGCGACGACTCCGACCCAAACACCTCGCCCACGGCGGTGGAGGTCTGCGACGGCATCGACAACGACTGCGACGGCCTGGTGGACAACGGCACCAGCCTGGACGACGACGGCGACGGCCACTTCGTCATCGGCTCCTGCCTGCAGCCCGCGGACGACTGCGACGACTCCGACCCCCTGGTGTTCCCCGGCGCCCCCGAGCTCTGCGACGGCGTCGACAACGACTGCGACGGCCTGCTGGACCCCTCGGAGCAGGACGGCGACGGCGACGGGCTGCCCGCCTGCGTGGGCGACTGCGACGACGCCGACCCCCTGGTGTTCCCCAGCGCCCCCGAGCTCTGCGACGGCATCGACAACGACTGCGACGGCCTGATCCCCCCCGACGAGCTCGACGGCGACGGCGACTTCGCCGCGGTCTGTGCTGGCGACTGCGACGACAACGACCCCGCCCGCGCCCCCAACCTCGTCGAGTCCTGCGACGGCATCGACAACGACTGCGACGGCCTGCTCCCCCCCGACGAGCTCGACGGCGACACCGACGGCTTCATCGCCTGCCAGGACTGCGACGACGGCGACGACGGCAGCTTCCCCGGCGCGCCCGAGGCCTGCGACGGGCTCGACAACGACTGCGACGGCCTGCTGCCCCCCGACGAGTTCGACAACGACTTCGACGGCTTCCGCATCTGCCAGGGCGACTGCGACGACGGCAACCCCAGCACCTTCCCCGGCCAGCCCGAACTCTGCGACGGGCAGGACAACGACTGCGATGGCGTCGTCCCCCCCGACGAGCAGGACCTGGACGCCGACGGCGTGCCCCCCTGCGCCGGCGACTGCGACCCCGCCGATCCCAGCACCTACCCCGGCGCCCCCGAGCTCTGCGACGCCGTCGACAACGACTGCGACGGGACCCTGCCCTCCGACGAGGTCGACGCCGACGGAGACGGCGCCCCCCTCTGCGCCCTGGACTGCGACGACCTGGATCCCACCTCGTTCCCCGGCGCGCCCGAGCTCTGCGACGCCGTGGACAACGACTGCGACGGCGCCCCGGCCCCCGACGAGGTCGACGCCGACGGCGACTTCTCCCTGGCTTGCGACGACTGCGACGACGACGACCCCGCCCGCGCCCCCAGCCTGCTCGAGTCCTGCGACGGAATCGACAACGACTGCGACGGCGCCCTGCCCCTGGACGAGCTCGACGTCGACGGCGACGGCTTCGCCCCCTGCGCCGGCGACTGCGCGTCGGCGGACTCCACCATCTTCCCCGGCGCGCCCGAGCTCTGCGACGGCGTCGACAACGACTGCGACGGCGCCCTCCCCCCCGCCGAGCTGGACACAGACGCCGACGGCCTGACCCCCTGCCAGGGCGACTGCGACGATCAGGACCCGCTCACCTTCTCCGGCGCCCCGGAGCTCTGCGACACCGTCGACAACGACTGCGACGGCAACCCCGCCGCGGACGAGCTGGACACCGACGCCGACGGCCAGCCGGTCTGCGCGGGCGACTGCGACGACGACAACCCGAACGTCCGCACCGGCGCCCCCGAGCTCTGCGACGCCCTGGACAACGACTGCGACGGCGTCGTCCCCCCCGACGAGCTGGACGCCGACGGCGACTTCATGTCCCCCTGCCAGGGCGACTGCGCCCCGGCGGATCCCAGCAGCTTCGACGGCGCCCCCGAGCTCTGCGACGGCGTCGACAACGACTGCGATGGCCTGCTCCCCCCCGACGAGCTGGACGCCGACGTCGACGGCTTCGCCCCCTGCGACGGCGACTGCGACGACAACGAGCCCAGCGCGTTCCCCGGCGCGCCGGAGGCCTGCGACGGCATCGACACCGACTGCGACGGCAGCACCCCGTCGGACGAGGTGGACGAGGACGGCGACGGCGTGAGGGCCTGCGCCCTGGACTGCGACGACCTGGACCCCTCGGTCTTCCCTGGCGCGCCCGAGCTCTGCGACATGGTCGACAACGACTGCGACGGCGCCCTGCCGACCGACGAGCTGGACGCCGACGGCGACGGCGTGGCCGAGTGCGGCGGCGACTGCGACCTGCTGGACCCCGACGTCTTCCCCGGCGCCCCCGAGCTCTGCGACGGCGTCGACAACGACTGCGACGGCCTCACGGTGGACGAGGCCGACGACGACGCCGACGGGTCCCGCACCTGCGACGGCGACTGCGACGACGCCGACCCCTCGACCTTCCCCGGCGCCCCCGAGCTCTGCGACGCCCTGGACAACGACTGCGACGGCGCCCCCGCCTCGGACGAGCTGGACGCCGACGTCGACGGCTTCGCCCCCTGCGAAGGCGACTGCGACGACAACGAGGCGACCGCCTTCCCCGCCGCCCCCGAGCTCTGCGACGGCATCGACAACGACTGCGACGGCGCCGCCCCGGGCGAGGAGGATCAGGACCTGGACGGCTCCCGCCTCTGCGACGGCGACTGCGACGACGACCAGCCCACGGCCTTCCCCGGCGCGCCCGAGCTCTGCGACGGCATCGACAACGACTGCGACGGCATCACGATCGACGAGGCCGACGGCGACGGCGACGGCGCCCGCGTCTGCGACGGCGACTGCGACGACGCCGACCCCTCCATCGCCCCCAGCGCGCCCGAGCTCTGCGACGCCCTGGACAACGACTGCGACGGCCTCGTCCCCGCCGACGAGGCCGACGACGACGGCGACGGGGCCCGCATCTGCGACGGCGACTGCGACGACGGCGACGCCACCATCGCCCCCGGCGCGCCCGAGCTCTGCAACGGCATCGACGAGGACTGCGACGGCGCCCCCCTCCCCGACGAGGCCGACGACGACGCCGACGGGGTCCGCATCTGCGACGGCGACTGCGACGACGCCCAGCCCACCGTCTTCCCCGGCGCCCCCGAGCTCTGCGACGGCCTGGACAACGACTGCGACACCGAGCTCCCCCTGCCCGAGGTCGACGACGACGGCGACGGCTTCGGGGCCTGCGACGGTGACTGCGACGACAACAACCCCACGGCCTTCGCCGGCGCGCCCGAGCTCTGCGACCAGGTCGACAACGACTGCGACAACATCATCCTGCCGAGCGAGTTCGACATCGACGGCGACGGCTTCACCGCCTGCGACGGCGACTGCAACGAGACCAGCACCGCCACGTTCCCCGGCGCCCCGGAGGTCTGCAACGGCCTGGACGACGACTGCGACGCCCTGCTCCCGCCTGAGGAGGCCGACGCCGACGCCGACGGCGTGCCCACCTGCGACGGCGACTGCGACGACGACGACCCCGACGTCTCCCCCCTGGCCACCGAGCTCTGCAACGGCCGGGACGACGACTGCGACGACCTGTTGCCCATCGCCGAGGTGGACGCCGACGTCGACGGCTTCGCCCCCTGCGACGGCGACTGCGCGGACTCGGACCCCGCCGTCTTCCCCACCGCGGTGGAGGTCTGCGACGCCCTGGACACCAACTGCGACGGCAACCTGCTGCCCGACGAGCTCGACCTCGACGGCGACGGCGTGCCCGCCTGCGACGGCGACTGCGTCGACAGCGATCCCAGCGTCTACCCCGGCGCCCCCGAGCTCTGCGACGCGGCGGACAACGACTGCGACGGCGACGTGGACGAGGACCTGAGCGCCGACGACGACGGCGACGGCTACTTCGCCCTGGGCTCCTGTCTGGGCCCCGCCACCGACTGCGACGACAGCACCGCGGCCATCTCCCCCGCCGCGCCCGAGGCCTGCGACGCCGTGGACGCCGACTGCGACGGCGACCTGGTGGACGGGGACCTGGACCTGGACGGGGACGGCCTGCCCGACTGCGTGGACCCCGACGACGACGGCGACGGCCTGGACGACGAAGACGAGGAGCTAAGCGGCAGCGACCCCCTGCTGCCGGACACCGACGGCGACGGGCGCCTGGACGGCGACGAGGTCGACGACCCGAACAACCCCCAGGACAGCGACGGCGACGGCACCCCCGACGTGCTGGACGAGGACGACGACGGCGACGGCATCCCCACCCTGGACGAAGACAGCGTCGACGCCGACGGGGACGGCCAGCCCGACCCGGACGCGGACGGCGACGGCGTGGACAACGCCCTGGACGACGACAGCGACGGGGACGGCCTGCTCGACGTCGACGAGGGCGACGACGACGTCGACGGCGACGGCATCCCCAACTACGTGGACGAGGACTCCGACGGGGACGGCCTGCTCGACGTCGACGAGGGCGACGACGACTTCGACGGCGACGGTCAGCCCAACTACCTGGACGAGGACTCCGACGGGGATGGCCTCCTGGACGTCGACGAGGGCGACGGCGACTCCGACGGCGACG
>CALCXL010000420.1 GCA_937907595.1 uncultured Pseudomonadota bacterium | reverse complement strand
CGATGACGACGGCGTCGATGCCCCGCTGCGCCGCGACGAAGGCGATGCCCGCGCCCATGAGCCCCGCGCCGATCACGCCGATGCGCTCGTGCTGCCGTTTGTCGACGCCCTCGGGACGCCGGGCCAGCTTGTTGGCCTCCTGCAGCGACAGGAAGAGCGTGCGGATCATCGCGCCCGCCGTGGGATCCACCAGCAGGCTGACGAAGTAGCGCTTCTCGATGAGCAGGCCCGCGTCCAGCGTGGTGCGCAGGCCCTCGAACAGGCAGCTGAGGATCGCCTTGCCCGCGGGGTAGTTGCCGTGGGTCTTCGCCGCGAACATGGCGTTGGCCACCATGAACGTCTGCAGGCTCCGGCCCTCCTCCATGCCGCCGCCGGGCACGGTGAAGCCCTTCTTGTCCCAGGGCTGGGTGTGTGCCTCCGGGTTCGCCAGCAGCCAGGCCTTCGCCGCCGCCAGGAGCTGATCGGCAGGCACGACGCCGTGCACGATGCCGGCCTTCAGCGCCTTGTCCGGGCGCAGCTGCTTGCCCTCCATGAGCAGGGGCAGGGACGCCTGGATGCCGATGAGGCGGGGCAGGCGCTGGGTGCCGCCGGCCCCGGGCAGCAGGCCGAGGGTGGACTCGGGCAGGCCGAGCTTGATGGAGGGGTCGTCCGCCACCAGGCGGTGGTGGCAGGCCAGGGCCAGCTCCAGCCCGCCGCCCAGGGCGGTGCCGTTGATGGCCGCGACCACGGGCTTGCCGCAGGTCTCGACGCGTCGCAGCAGGTCGCCCAAGGCGCCGGCGCCCTCGGTGAGCTCCTCGGCCGTCTGTCCGCCGAAGGCCATGGCCTTGAGCGCGTCCAGGTCGGCCCCGGCCACGAACGCCGACTTGCCCGACGTGATGATCACGCCGGCGTCGCCCTCCTGCAGGTCCGCCAGCGCGGCCTCCAGGGCGTCCAGGGAGCCTTGGTTCCAGACGTTCTGGCTGCGCCCGGGCATGTCGAGCGTCCAGGTGACGATGCTGTCTTCGCGGGTGATGCGGATCATCAGAGCCTCTCGATCACGGTGGCGGTGCCCATGCCTGCGCCAACGCAGAGCGCCACGCAGCCGGTCTGAAGGTCCCGGCGCTCCATCTCGTCGAGGACGGTGCCGAGGATCATGGCGCCGGTGGCGCCCAGGGGGTGGCCGAGCGCGATGGCTCCGCCGTTGACGTTGACGATGTCGTGGCTCAGGCCCAGGGCGTCGACGAAGCGCAGCACCACGGCGGCGAAGGCCTCGTTGATCTCCCACAGGTCGATGTCGCTGGCCTGCATCCCGCCGCGCTTGAGGGCGCGCTCGGCGGCGTCGGCGGGGCCCGACAGCATGATGGTCGGCTCGCTGCCGATGGAGGCGAAGGAGCGGATGCGCGCCCGCGGGGTGAGGCCCAGGCGCTCGCCGGCCTCCGCGCTGCCCAGGAGGATCGCGGCGGCGCCGTCGACGATTCCGCTGCTGTTGCCGGCGTGGTGCACGTGCTCGATGCGCTCGAGCTGCGGGTAGCGCGACAGGGCCACGTCGTCGAAGCCGTAGTCCCGGCCCATGGTGGTGAAGCTGGCCTTGAGCATGCCCAGCTTGGCCGCGGTGGTGCCGGGCCGCATGTGCTCGTCGTGGTCCAGGACCAGGACGCCGTTCTGGTCGGTGACGGGGATGATCGACTTGCTGAAGCGGTCGTCCTCCCACGCCGCTGCGGCGCGCTCCTGGGAGCGGGCGGCGAGCTCGTCGCAGTCCTCACGCGTGTATCCGTAGAGGGTGGCCAGCAGGTCCGCCGACACGCCCTGGGGCACGAACTTCGTCGCGGACGCCACCTGCGGGTCCGTGGCCCAGGGACCCCGGGACGCGCCCATGGGCACCCGGGACATGGACTCCACGCCCCCGCCGACGGTCAGGTGGGCCTGCCCCGCCATGACCTGGGCCGCGGCGATGTTGGTGGCCACCAGGCCCGACGCGCAGAAGCGGTTGACCTGCATGCCCGGCACGGTCTCGTCGTAGCCGGCGTAAAGGGCGGCGATGCGGGCGATGTTGCCGCCCTGCTCCTTCACCGGCTCCACGACACCCAGGATCACGTCCTCGATCTCGCTGCTGTCCAGCTCGTTGCGATCGGCGATGGCCCGCAGCACGGTGGTGGCCAGATCGACCGGGGCGATGGTGTGCAGGGCGCCGTTCGGGCGGCCCTTGCCGCGGGGGGTGCGCACCGCGTCGTAGACGAAGCAATCGGTCATGGGGTCTCCGGGGCGAAGTCGGCGGATGATACGGCAAAGTGAAACATGTTTCACCACCTCGGTGAACACTCTTCACGAAGCGCTGTCGGGGGGCTCGTATTCGCGGCCGGACCGTGAATCGGGTTAGGTTGACCCCCGGCGGCCGCCTGCGCGGCTGCGACCCGGGAGGACCGCTGTGCAACGACGGATGAACCTGCTTCTGCTCGGCATCCTGTTTACGGGCCTGGTGGTCGCCGGCGCCTCGTTCTCCGTGGGCGAGGTGCGCCGCGTTCAAGCGGAGGAGTTGGAGCGCGCGCAGCTGCTGATGGACCTGGCCAACGTCACCCGGCTGTACACCAACGACGAGGTCCGCCCCCTCTTCGAGTACGGCAGCACGGCCTTCCACAAGGCCATGGTCCCCTCCTACGCATCGCGTCGGATCACCGAGGCCCTGCTGGAGAAGGAGAAGTACCGCGGCTACTCGATCCGGGAGGCCGCCCTGCGCCCCATCAACGCCGACAACCGCGCCGACGACTGGGAGGCCGGCATCATCCGCGGCTTCAAGGATCACCCGCCGGCCGACGGCTACTCCCTGGAGGAGCCGGTGAGCGTCAACGGGATGCGCTCCATGCCCGCCGGGGACGTCTTCTTCCTGGCCGAGCCCATCGTGGTGCCCCCCGAGGCCCAGTTCCACTGCCTGGTCTGCCACGGCGCGCCCGACCAGGTGCCCGCGGCCATGTTGGCGGAGTACCCCGGCGCTGCCGGCCTGAACTGGACGGAGGGGGAGGTGGTCGGCGCCCAGATCGTCACCGTGCCCATCGCCACGGCCCTCAAGCACCGCAAGGAGCGCCTGGCCACCCTGCTGCTGTCGTTGCTGGCGGTGTTCACGCTCATCTACGTCGCCGCCAACGCGCTGCTGGCCCGCCACTTCCTGGGGCCCATGCGGACGATGACCGACTCGGCCGAGAAGATGAGCCGGGGCGAGGAGGCGCCGTGGATCGACGAGGGGCTGCCCGGCGAGCAGGGCAGGTTGGGCGCGGCGATCAACCGCCTCAAGCGCAGCCAGGACAAGGCCCTGGAGATCGCCGCGCGCGCCGAGGAGCCCGAGCGCAACCCCGATCGGACCTGGTGAGGCCGTGAGTCGACGCGCCTCCCTCTTCTCCACCGTCGACCTCAGCGTCGCCGTGCTCGGCGCCACCCTGGCCCTGGCGGGCTCGCTGATCAGCGGCCCCACCCTCGCCGGGCACAGCCTGGGTCGCCTGCTGCTGGTGGGCTCCGCCACCTGCGCCTGCATGCTCGGGGTGCGCCTGGCCTCGTGGCTCCTGGTGGACGTCGCCCTGGTGCGGCGCAGCGGCAAGGAGGCCAGCTCGCTGGTCCGCATGCTCACCTCCTGGGTGCTGTACGTCGTGGCCTTGATGGTGCTGCTGAAGTTCGGCCTGGGTCGCGACATCAGCGCGCTGCTCACCGGATCGGCCGTCCTGGGCGCGGTGGGCG
>CALCXL010000419.1 GCA_937907595.1 uncultured Pseudomonadota bacterium | reverse complement strand
ATCGGCTGGCGGCAGCGGCGGAGCGCCTGGAGCAGGAGATCGCGCGGATCCTCGACGGCCTGAGCGAGCTCTACGCCACGCTGCTGGAGGTGGAGCAGGGCCGCATCGCCACCACCGACGCCCTGGGCGCGGTCATGGACTGGCTGGCGGCGGAGGCGGAGCTGTCGAAGGACGCCCAGCAGGCCGAGGCCATGCGGCCGGCGGCGGGCTCCCGGGCCGCGCGCGAGCGGGAGTCGAGCTCGTAGGAGCTGGGTCGGTCGAAGCCGCGCCCGTCGGATCGCTTGGATCGCGCCGCTCGCCGCCCTGCCGGTCTTCCCCCTCCTCCCGATCGGCCGGCGGCGAGGGATCTTGAGCTACACTCCGCGCCCCCAACCCGGAGAGCGCAGGATGAGCACCGTCGGAGTGATCGGAGGCAGCGGCCTCTACGAGATCGACAGCCTGGAGAACGTTGAAGAGATCCGCGTGGAGACGCCGTTCGGCGATCCCAGCGACGCGATCATCTCGGGCCAGCTGAACGGCCACCGCATGCTGTTCGTGCCCCGGCACGGGCGCGGCCACGTCCACACGCCGTCGGAGGTGCCCTACCGCGCCAACATCTGGGCCCTCAAGAGCCTGGGCGCCGAGTGGTGCATCAGCCTGAGCGCGGTCGGCTCCCTGCGCGGGGACATCCACCCCGGCCACACGGTCATCATCGACCAGTTCATCGACCGCACGAAGGACCGCCCAAGCACCTTCTTCGGCGACGGCATCGTCGGCCACGTGGCCTTCGGCGACCCCATCTCGCCCAAGCTCGCCTCGACCCTGGCCCAGGCCAGCCGGGCGGCCGGCGCCACCACCCACGTCGGCGGCACCTACGTGTGCATGGAGGGCCCCGCGTTCTCCACCCGCGCCGAGTCGGAGCTGTACCGGCACTGGGGCGCCAGCGTCATCGGCATGACCAACCTGCCCGAGGCGAAGCTGGCCCGGGAGGCGGAGATCGCCTACGCCACGGTCGCCCTGGCCACCGACTTCGACTGCTGGCACCGCGGGCACGACAACGTCAGCGTCGACGCCGTCATCGCCACGCTCACCAAGAACGTCGTCATGGCGAAGCAGATCATCGTCGAAGCCACCAAGCGGATCCCCGAGACCCCGGACCCGGTGGTGGAGGGCGCGGCGAAGTACGCGGTCATGACCGCCGCCGACCGCATCCCCCAGGACCGTCGGGACGCGCTCCAGGTCATCCTGGGGAAGTATTGGTAGCCCTCGGGGTTTCGTTGACGACCGCGCCCCGCTCCACATCCCTGGGGTGGTCGGAGGGTCCCATGCGTCTGTTGATCGTCGTCGCCGCCCTGCTGCTGACCGGCTGCCTCACCCCACAGGCCATGCGCGACGCGGACTCGGCAAAGAGCCTGGGCTACGCATACCTGGGGGAGGGCAACGCCCCCGGCGCGATCGGCCAGTTCCGCAAGGCCACGGTCTCCAACCGCTGGGACCGGGAGGCCTGGCACGGGCTGGGGCTGGCGTACTTCGCATCGGAGCGCCACGGCGACGCCGAGGAGGCCCTGGTCAAGGCGATCGAGCTCAGCGACGGCGACTTCCCCCAGGGGCAGCTCAACCTGGGCAGCCTGTATCTGGAGCTGGGTCGCTACGAGGAGGCGCTGCCCCTGCTGAGCGCTGCGTCGGAGCACCCTGAGTACCGCCAGCCGCACAAGGCCCTGCACAACCTGGCCTGGGCCCAGTTCAACCTGGGGCAGTACCCCGAGGCCCGCAAGAGCCTGTCCCAGGTCCTCCGCCAGTTCCCCTTGTTCTGCCCGGCCATCCGCAACTTCGCCGCTGTCGACGAGGCCGAGGGCCGCCTGCCCGACGCCCTGACCCGCTACCGGCAGGCGCTGGACTGCGACCCGTCAGACCTGAACACGCGGCTCGCGCTGGGCACGATCCAGGCCCGCATGGACCTCGTCGGCGACGCGTGCGACAACCTGGAGATGGTGGCCAAGGCCGACCCCTACGGCGAACTGAAGCTGCAGGCGGACGACATCCTGGCCCGCCTGGACTGCCGGAGCCTCGGCGCGCGCTGACCCCCGGCGGATCGCCGTCGCCCACCTCGGGGTCGCCCCCGCCCGCACCCTTCCCCTCCGCGGCCCCTGCGGGCACACTGCGCCAGCGTTGGGCCGAACCCCCGCCCACGCGGGGAGCGGTCCGCTCCGCAGGAGGGCGCTCGGATGGCAAGCAAGGATCGCCAGCGCCTGCTTGTCGATTCGCTGCGGCGCCTGGTCCGCCGGGGCGCCGAGGCGCACCTCCGCCGCATCGTGGAGAAGGCCCGCAGCGAGGACGTCGCCAGCGCGCTGACGGAGCTCCCCCCCCGCGAGTCCCACGCCGTCTTCGCCATGCTGCTGGCCGATCCCGAGCGCGCCGCGGAGGTCTGCGCGGCCTGGGAGTCCTCGGGCCTGCCCGAGCTGCTGGGCCAGTTCGACGCCGAGGAGCTCAAGCCCATCTTCACGGAGCTGGCGGACGACGACGCCGCCGACATCCTGATCCTGCTCCCCGAGGAGCTGCGGGCGTCGATCCTGGAGGCCCTGGAGGACGCCGAGAGCGAGCCGATCGAGGAGCTGCTGCGCTACGCAGAGGACACGGCGGGCGGCATCATGTCGACCGACTTCTTCGCGCTGGACAAGGAGCTCACCGCGCGTGAGGCGATCGTCACGCTGCAGGAGAACCCGGACACCGAGGTCGTCTTCTACGTCTACTGCGTCAACGAGGAGGGCACCCTCGTGGGCGTGCTCTCCCTGCGGCAGCTCCTGCTGGTGCGCCCGTCGACCCAGCTCAAGGAGGTGATGAACTCGGACGTGATCTCCGTGCCCGTCACCATGGACCAGGAGGAGGTGGCCGGCATCGTCGCCCGCTACGACCTGCTCGCGCTGCCGGTGGTCGACGAGTTCAACAAGCTGTGCGGCATCGTGGCCGTGGACGACGTCATCGACGTCCTGCGCGAGGAGGCCACCGAGGACATGATGCTCATGGCCGGCCTCGGGGACACCGACGCGGTCCTGGGCACCACGGCGGGCGCGGTGCGGACCCGGATCCCCTGGCTGCTGGCGGCGGTGGGCGGCGGGCTGGGCGCGGCGTTCCTCATCGGCAGCTTCGAGGCGCAGCTGGCGGAGGCCGCGATCCTGGCCAGCTTCATCCCCATCGTCATGGGCCTGGGCGGCAACGTCGGCGTGCAGGCCTCCACCATCGTGGTGCGCGGCATCGCCATGGGCCAGATCGACCCCAGCCGCGCCGGACAGATCATGGGGGCGGAGCTCCGCCCGGCCGTCGTGATGGCCCTGGTCTGCGCCACCGTCGCCGGCGGGGCCGCCTTCCTCATCGGGGGCTTCGATCTGCGGCTGGCCGGCGCCGTGGCCACCTCCCTGCTCACGGTGATGATCTTCGGCGCCACGTTGGGCGCCGCGGTGCCCCTGATCAGCCTGCGCGCGGGCATCGACCCCGCCGTGGCCACGGGCCCGATCCTCACGACGTCCATCGACCTGATCGGCGTGCTCCTCTACTTCCTCATCGCCAGCGCCTGGCTGGGCCTGTAGGTGGCCGAGCGCAGCCCGGCGCTCGTCTTGCGCCAGGTCAACGTCGGGGAAGCGGACCGGATCCTGACCCTGCTGACCCCCGACCGGGGGCGCCTGGACGTGCGCGCGGGCGGGGTGCGGCGGCGGAGCAAGCGCTTCGGCGGCCTCGACCTCTTCGTGCAGGTGGACGTGGCCCTGGTGCCCGGACGCACCCCCTACCGGCTGGCGGAGGCGGAGGTCCGGCGCGACTTCGCGGGGCTGCGCACCGACGTCCTGGCCCTGGCCCTGGCCTCCTACGCCGCTGAGCTGCTCCGCCAGGCCGCGCAGGAGGAGCACGCGGCCCCGGATCTGTACCGGCTGGGCGTGGCCGCCCTCGACAGCCTGGAGGACGGCGCGGCGTGCCCAGGCTGGGCCCGGGCCTTCGAGGGCAAGCTCCTGCACGTCCTCGGCGCCAGACCCTCCCTCCGGCGCTGCGCGGCCACCGGCGAGCCCGCGGTGGAACCCCTGCGCTGGTCTCCGGCCGCAGGCGGCATACTCTGTGGGGAGGGCCTGCTCGAAGACCCCTCTGCGCGGAGCATCGATCCCGTGACCGTAGACCTGCTCGACCGCTGCCTGCGGACCCCCCTGCGCGACCAGCCGGACCTGCCGTGGCCGCCCTCCGCCGCCCGCGGGCGGAGGGG
>CALCXL010000418.1 GCA_937907595.1 uncultured Pseudomonadota bacterium | reverse complement strand
GCCCGACAGCATCGAGGCGGGAGCGACAGCAGTGATCGCGTCGGCAACGCCCGCCATGAATGAGTCCAGGAGCGGGCCTTCGATCCCGAAGACGAGGCCCGGCTTGGTGCAAAACTGCCCCACGCCGAGGGTCGGCATGGCGGTGACGCGGTAGGTGCCGGACAGGACGTGCTCGGGGAGCAGGAGGCTGGCGTCGTTGGTGTGCGAGTAGGCGTTGTCGCCCTGGAAGTGTAGGGGGTTGTACTGGTAGGCGGCGACGGGGAGATCGGTGGAGATCTCGTAGGCCGCCCCGCTCACGCGCACCGACTGGCTGACGTCCTGCAGCCCGCCGACGAAGTCCAACTCGAAGGCCTCGGTGCTCTGGGCGGGCACGCTGCCGCTGGCGACCAGGGACCCGCCGCGGCGGATCGAGACGTCGACGGCCGTGGTCCGGCTGGGGTTGCCGACCACCACGGCGAAGTCCGAGGCGAAGTCGGCGTCCAGCAGGCTGTTGGCGGTGGGCACGGCCAGGAAACGGCAGCCGAGGTAGCTGTTGGTTCCCTCGGCTTGGTCGCAGCGGTCCCAGCAGGAGCCCAGGATGCACTCCTCGCGATCGCTGCAGGTGTGGGTGCGCTCGGCCACGCCGTCGCCGTCGCAGGACCAGATCTCGTCGCCGGTGCAGTAGGTGGTGTCCGGCAGACAGCCTGTGCAGCCGCCGATGGGATCGCAGACGGGCGTCGCGCCGCCGCAGCTCTCCTGGGCCACCCAGCGCCCGTTGGTGCAGACCTGGAACTCCGCGCCGCTGCACTGGGTCAGGCCCGGATCGATGCAGAGGGTGTTCGGGTCCACGGGCGGGGGAGGGGGCTGCTGCTGGGAGAAGCCGGTGCCCTCCGTCGTGCAGCCGGTCAGCACGAGGGCGACGGCGAGGGACAGGAGGGTTCGCATGAGGGACAGGGTAAGCAGCGAGCCGGCGCGACGCCAGGGGCCGCGGAGGTCCAATTCTTTCACCGGGGATCCGCCAGGCGGCGTTCTGCCGGGTACGTTGCCAAGCGCGGACAGTCCGCATGCCGCTCCCTCCCGGTGCTTCAGCCATGCGCGTGATCCCGCTCTTTACCGCCCTCGCCATGGCCTCATCGGCCTGCCCCGCGCCGACGGACGAGCACCCTGAGCCCCAGGACGATCCCTGCAGCTTCGCCCGCGGCGACGCCGGCTCGGGCCTGATCCTCTGCGAGCCCGAGGCCGCCGCGGGCTACACCCTCCTCGCGCCCAACGGCACCCGCTCCGCCGCGCTCATCGACGGGGCCGGACGCGTGGTCCACCGCTGGGAGTCGGCTTGGACGCCGGGCATGGCGACGTACCTCGGGCCCGACGGCGTGCTGATCCGTGCGGGGCGCGGCGGCGCGGGGCTGAACCCGGGGCTGGGCGGCCAGCCCGGCGCGGGCGGGGTGATCGAGGCGATCGACTGGGACGGCGAGCTCCTGTGGAGCTGGGCGGTGTCCGACGATCAGCTCCTGGCCCACCACGACATCGAGCCGCTGCCGAACGGAAACGTGCTGGCCCTCGTCTGGGAGCGGGTCTCCGAGGAGGAGGCGCTGGCCCTGGGCCGGGATCCCGCGACGGTCGACGCCGCAGGCCTGCTCTTCGACGCGCTGCACGAGATCGACGCCTCCAGCGGCGAGACGGTGTGGCGCTGGTCCTCCCGCGACCACCTGGTGCAGGACCTCGACGCCTCCGCGCCTGACTTCGCCCTCCCGGTCGACCGGCGCGGTCGCATCGACCTCAACGCCACGGGCGCGGACGAGGCCGACTGGCTGCACTTCAACGGGCTGGACCACGAACCCACGACCGATCTCATCGTCGTCAGCGCCCGGGCCCTGGACGAGGTCTGGGTCATCGATCACGGGACCTCCACCGAGGGGGCCGCCGGCCCCGCGGGCGACCTGCTCTTCCGCTGGGGACGCCCCGACGTCTGGGGAGGTCCGGGCGCGCAGCAGCTCTACGGGCAGCACGACCCGACCTGGCTGGGGCCGGACCGGCTGCTGGTGTTCGACAACGGCTTCGGACGGCCCGGGGGCCTGCACTCCCGCCTGGTGGAGATCGACGTGCCCCTGGTGGACGGTCGACCCGCGCTGCCCGACCCCCTGGAGGCGGCCCCGGAGCCGTCCTGGACCTGGACTGCGGAGCCGGCGCGGGACTTCGTGGCGCCGTTGATGTCCGGGGCCCAGCGCCTGCCCGACGGCTCCACCCTCATCACCGACGGTCCGCGGGGCCGCGCGTTCCGCATCGATCGCGACGGCGAGGTCGTCTGGGACTACCTCAACCCGTTGCACGCAGACGGCGTCCTGGCCTGGGACGAAGAGCCCGTCGGCGGCGGCACGGCCCTGTTTCTCGCGCGGCACTACGCGGCCGACGGACCCGAACTCCAAGGCCTGGACCTGAGCTCCGGCCCTCTGTTGGTGGCAGAACCATGAACCGGACCTTGCCCGCGCTCCTGACCTTGTTCGTGCTGCCCGCCTGCCCCGCGGTCGTGCCCGACGAGGTGCCGCCGCCCGACCTGCTGGTGGTCGTGCTGGACACCACCACGCCGCAGCTGGTGGCCGAGGTCATGCCGAACGCCCAGGCCTTCGTCGACGCGGGCCGGAGCTGGGACCGGGCGGTGGCGCCGTCGAACACCACCGTGGACAGCGTGGGGGGCGTGATGCAGGACCGCTTCCTGCTCACCACCGACCTGGCCCCCGGCGCCGACAGCACCTCGGAGCGGACCCTGGCCGAGCGGCTGTCCGAGGCGGGCTGGTCGACGCTGATGGCGTCGGGGAACGAGGCGCTGGACCACGAGCTGTTCGCCCGGGGCTTCGACCGGGTGTCCGTGCGGGAACGGAGCAGCGACGGCGACGGCGCCGACGAGGACGCGGTCGACTTCTTCCTGACCGCCTGGGCGGAGCTGCCGCCGCCGCGCTTCGGGTGGCTCCAGCTCAACGCGGGCCACGACTACCTGGGCGCACCCGACGACGCCCCCTGGCCCCCCGTGAGCCCCGACGAACTCACGCGCGCCTGGGGTTGGTACGCCGACGATGCGTCCGCCGCCGACGCCATGCTCCCCTCCGTCTTTGCCCTGGTGCCCCCCGAGGCCGGGCTCACGGCGCTCACGGCCGATCACGGCGAGCACTTCTCGGACCGTGGACCGAACATGGTCGGCAAGCCGGAGACCTTCGGCCACGGCGAGGCCAACGCCTCCATGGAGCTGCACGTCCCCCTCGCGCTGCAGGGCCGGGGGGTCGAGCCGGGGGCCGTGGTCTCGGCGGCCAGCATCCTGGATCTTCACCCGACGCTCCTGGCGGCGGCGGGCCTGGACACCCGGGCGGACCTGCGCAGCGGCGAGGGGCTGCGCCCGGCCGGCGCGTCGATCTGCAACCTGCTGAACCTGGAGCTGTCCGAGGAGAGCGGCAACATGAGCGTCCTGGTGCACGACGACGGCAGCCAGCTGGTGCGCACCCACAGCCCCGCCGTGCTGCCCCCGTCGGACCGGCCGCCCCTGCTGGTGCGGTGGCCGGCGATGGGGCGGGGCCTGCAGCAGAACTGGACGGAGCTGGCGCTGTCGGACGTGTCGGCGGCGGAGACGGCGTTCCTGTTCGACGAGTCGCTGCCCGAGTGCAAGGGCTTCGCCGACCTCTGCGAGGAGTACCCCGAGCTGGGCGCCATCGGCTACATCGACTGCGACTGACCGGCTCGACGGGACCGGGGAGCGGCGGCTTCGGTTGATCAGGTCGGGGTCGAGAGGCTGAGCTCGGCGGGGTTGGCCAGCAGGCGCCGCACCTCGCGGGCCAGGATCCCGCCCTGGGCGCCGTCCAGGAAGCGATGATCGATGGTCGCGCAGAGCGTGAGCTCGGGGCGCACCACGACCTCCCCCTCCTCGATGGCGGCCCGGTCCCGGATGGCGCCGATGAGCACGTAGACCGGCACCCGCGCGAAGGGGGTGGGAGGCGCCCAGCCCTCGTCCAGGCCGAACATGCCGACGCTGGTGATGATGCAGCTGCCGAAGGGGTAGCGCTCCACGCCCAGGGCCGGGGCCGAGATGCCCAGCGAGGCGGACAGCCAGCCCGTGATCCAGATCAGCGGCCGCAGGATCCAGGTGGGCAGCAGCTTGACCGGCCCCATGCTCTTCTTGAAGGCCTCGTCCTTGCCCGTGCGCAGCTTCTCCGCCAGCTCACGCGCGCCCGACTCGAGGCGAGCCCGCTTGTGGGC
>CALCXL010000417.1 GCA_937907595.1 uncultured Pseudomonadota bacterium | reverse complement strand
CCCAAGGCCCCGTGAGCTGCGCCCCCGGGAACACGTCGGTGGCGATCACCACCGGCAACCCGACCACGGTGCAGATGACCGCGACCATGGACATCGGCAACGGCCCCGAGCCGGCGGACAACGTGACCTGGTCGGTGGTGCAGGGCGGCGGCAACGTCACCGCCAACGGCCTCTACACGACGCCGGACGACCACGGCGGCCTGGCGATCATCCAGGCCTGGCGCGCGGGGGACTCGGGCCTGTGCGAGGTGGAGGTCAACTACGACGGCGTGGAGAACGAGACCTCGTCGTCCGGCGTGCCCTCGGCCGCGGACAACACCACCACGACCGTGAGCCCCTCCTGCGCGCCGAGCATCCTGTACCCCCTGGACAACTCCGCGATGCCGGGGTCCTTCAACCCGCCGTTGATCCAGTGGAACGAGGCGGGGCACAACATGTTCGAGCTCACCCTGGCCAGCACCTTCAACACCTACACGATCTACACCCAGGCGGACTCCTACCAGCCCTCGGAGACGCTCTGGTCGTCGCTGACGCTGCTGGACCCCGGCACGGAGGTCGCCATCTCCATCGCCGGCGGGACCTGGACCGGCTCCAGCTTCTCGGGGAGCCTCTGCACCTCGGGCTTGGAGACGATCACGGAGGTCACGGACTTCTTCATCAACGGCCTGATCATCTACTGGGCGCCGCCGGTGACGAAGCAGATCGACGTCGACGGTTCGGGCAACACCAACGTGCCGCTGCCCGCCGCCATCTGCCACGGCTGCCACAACGTGAACCTGGCCATGCCCACGCGCATGTCCTACGGCCCGAACATCCCGCTCTCCACCAACATCATCGACCTGGCGAGCCCGGGCACGGTCATCTCCTCCATGAACGGCGACTACGGCGCGCTCAACGAGGACGGCACGCGGATCGTGGTGGGCGGCCTCTTCGGCGGGCTGACGCTGCACGACGCCAACACCGGGGCCAGCCTGGGTGCGATCTCCACCCCCGCGGGCGGCGCGGCCCTGCCCACCTGGTCGCCCGACGGCACCACGCTGGTCTACTCGTCCTGCAATGGCAGCGCCAGCACCCTGGAGGCCGCGGACTGCGACCTGTACAAGCAGACCTGGAACGGCACCGGCTTCAGCAACGAGACCCTGCTGGCCGCGTCCCCGTCGGGCACCACCTACTACTACGCGACCTTCAGCCCGGACTCCCAGTGGATCGCCTTCAACAAGGCGACGGAGACGGCCACCGCCGACGGCACGACCTGGTCCAACAACAACCCCGCGGCGGACGCCATGCTCGTGCACATCAGCGGCACCCCGATCATCGAGCTGTCGGCGGCCAACGGCGTCGGCGACCTCACCAACTCCTGGCCGCGCTGGGCGCCGACCACCGGCGACTTCGGCTGGTTGGCCTGGGCGAGCAAGCGCGACTACGGCCACCAGGCCAGCGGCACCAGCCAGCTGTGGGTGACGGCCATCGACTTCAACCTGGCCGCCACCGGCGCCGACCCCTCGCGCGCGCCGGTCTGGATCCCGGGCCAGAACGTCAACGAAGGCAACCACACCCCTACCTGGGTGCCGCGGCTCGGCCCCTGATCGCAGGACGCAGGGCCGATCAGGGCCCCGATCGTGATCTTCCCTGAATGATGCGCCGGCCGGCTGCGTCCCACTGTGCGACCCCGGAGCGGACCGGGGGAAAGGGACCCACCATGCGCCAGTTCACCTTCCTTCTGCTGCTGATCGCCTTCGCCCACGCGAGCACGGGCTGCACCAACACCATCAGCGGCACCGTCGACGGCCTGGAGCTGCCGCTGATGCAGTCGGCCTTCTACATCGAGTCCGAGGACGGCTACGGCGACGACGGCACGCTGCTGGTGTGGATGAGCTCGGTGGAGGACGCCTGCACCAAGGCCGAAGCCGTGCTGGCCGGGCAGGACGCCACCGACGACCCCGACGAGCTCGCCGCCCTCTGGTCCACCCACTACCCGGCCGACTTCTGGGAGGTCACGGTGGTGCTGCGCACGGCCGACGTGAACGACAGCGTCGCCGGCAGCTCCTTCGACGGAGTCGGCTGGGACGAGGAGTCGGAGCGCCCCGGTCAGGCCTTCGCCAGCTTCACGCACTTCCTGCGGGACCACGACGCCGCCTTCTGGGACGGCTCGGGCGAGTACGAGCGCTACCAGGACCTCTACTACACGGACCAGGGCACCCTGAACGTCGACGTGCACAGCCCCGGCGACCAGATCGGCGGCTACTTCGACACCGGCGCGGCGGACTGGGACGACGGGGACGCGCAGGGCGACGTGGGCATCGACTTCGACGCCGAGCGCTGCCGGGGCGTGGAGCGGGTGTTTTTTTAGGAGGCCGCCTGAGGGGGGCTACCCCTCGATCACCGTGATGGCGATGTCCGCGTACTCCCCCAGCACCGGGTCGGTCCCCGTCTCGACGCCGCCCCTCCCGCTGGGATCGGCGCATCGGAACGCGACCTCATGGGCCACGTCCGCGGACAGCTCGGGGCGCAGCATGCGCAGGTGCAGCTCCGCCGCGCCCAGGTGCCCGCCGCGCCCCAGGGTGTGCAGCTCCAGGGCCAGCTTCTGGGGGAGGCGGACCTTGCTGACCACCTTGAGCGCGCCCGGCTCGTCCCGCTTCTTCTTCGACGTCTTTTTGCGCAGTTTCCGTGCCATGGGGCCAGGATAGCGCGGCCCCCCCGGTCAGCGCTCGCTGGCGTCGCCCAGCCGCAGCGCGTCCAGGTAGGGCACGAACTCCACGACCTTTCCTTCGGCCACCTGCGCCTGCATCGATCGCCACCAGGCCGCCGTGAAGAGGTCGCCGTGGGCCCGCAGCAGGTGGGCTCGCCGCTCGCCGCGCAGCCCGAGGAAGCGGGGGAACTCCTCGGGGAAGACGTCGTTCGGCCGCACCGAATACCAGGGCTCCGCCGCCATCTCCTGCTCGTGCGTCTGGGGCTCGGGCACGTCGCGAAAGGTGCAGTCCTCCAGGGCCAGCAGCTCGTCGTAGTCGTAGAAGGCCACGCGGCCGTGGCGGGTCACGCCGAAGTTCTTGAGCAGCAGGTCCCCCGGGAAGATCCCGCAGGCGGCCAGGTCCCGCAGGGCGGCGGCGTACTCGTCCAGGGCTGCGATCGCCTGGGCGTCGTCCACCCGCCGCAGGTGCAGGTTGAGGGGCTCCATGCGCCGCTCCACCCACGCGCGCTCGATCACCACCGACTCCCGGTCCTCCCAGACCCGCTCGGCGCACTCCTGCAGCAGCTCCCGCAGCAGCCCCGGCTCGAACCGGTCGCGCGGCAGCCGCAGGTGCGTGAAGGACTGCGCGTCGACCAGGCGCCCGGCGCGATCGTGCAGGTGGACCCAGGTGTAGCGCTCCGCCACCCGCTCGGGGGACGTCGACTTCTCCGCGGGAAAGCGGTCGCGGATGACCTTCATCACCAGGTCCTGGTCGCTCAGGCCGAAGCAGACCATCACCAGGCCCGGGGTGCCCGGCGCGGTCTCGAAGTTGGACGTGCCGAAGTCCAGCCGGTCCTTGATGTCGCGGAACAGCTCCGTCTTGCCCTGCTTGGGGTGGCCCAGGGAGATGTAGATCTCCCCCCGACGCTTGCCCGGCATCAACGTGCGCAGGAAGGCGACGACGTCCCAGGGGCGCTTCGCCGCCACGTGGAAGTAGCTGCGGGTGAAGCTGAAGAGGATGCTGATGTCGGCCTCTTCGGTGATCAGCGCGTCCACGAACAGGCCGCGGGGGCCGTTGCGCAGGGCGAAGACCAGGGGCAGCGGGCCTCCATCCGTGGCCAGCCTCCCCACGATGTAGGCCGCCTTGCCCCGAAAGAACACGTCCTTGAGCACGGACGCGCCCACCGCCAGGGGCCGTCGATCGCCCAACGCCGCCTCCACCCGGGGGGCCAGCCGCGCCGCGTCGCCCGCCCGATCCAGCCAGGGCACCGCGAAGCCGGGCAGGCCCAGGACGCGCTCCACCAGGTCCGCCATCGACCCCCGCCACTGCAGGCTGCGGTGCGGCGCGGTGGGGGAGGGGGCCGGCGGCTCCTCGAAGTCCGTGTCCACGAACTCCACCAGGTCGTCCACGCCCACGGTGCCCAGCACCCGCCGCCCCACCGAGTTGAAGAAGGTCTCCGCCAGCTCCCAGTCGGGCCGCTGCGCCACCAGGGCCGAGTAGGCAGCCTTCGCGCCCAACCACACCACCCGGTCGTCGGCCCGGTCGCCCAGGACGGGCCCCACGGCCTCCAGGGCCCGCTGGACGGCGTCGGCGTACAGCAGCAGCCGCCGCGATCCGTCGTGCTGCAGCCGCGCCCAGTCCCGCCGCTCGAAGCTGGTCTGCGCCTGCCCCGTCACCGCGAGCCAGGCCGCGCGGTGGTCGGCGAAGGCCTGCAGCACCACGCGGGCGGCGTCGTGGCCCAGTCGGCTGGTGGAGGGGGGGCGGCGCACGGGGATCCTCCTTCAGCGTGGCGAGCGCAGGCCCGAGGGCGCGGCGCTCATGTTTCGGCGCCCGAACGGGGGCTGGACCCGCTGGGCTGATCGGTGGGCGCGACGCACGCGGGGTGCTCCGGTGGGGCATCTTGCCGCAGCGCGGTGGGGTCCGTCGTTCCGCCCGGCCCCCGAATGCCCGGCCCCACGCGCCCGCGAGGATTGACGCCCGCGCCCCGGGCCTGTGTCCTGTTCTCGTCAACCGCTCCGGAGTCCTCATGCATCGCCTCTTGTCGCCCCTCATCGCCGCCGCCCTGCTCGCTGGCTGCCCCTCCGGCCCTGATGGCTTCGTGGAGACCGACGACGACGACTCGTCGCCCGCGCTCTACGAGGGCGACGAGCCCGGCGAGTGCAGCGACGGCGCCGACAACGACCAGGACGGCCGCTTCGACTGCTCGGACGAGGGCTGCGTCGGCTCCCCGGACTGCGTCGGCGACGACGACGACACCGGTCCCGACGACGACGACACCGGTCCCGACG
>CALCXL010000416.1 GCA_937907595.1 uncultured Pseudomonadota bacterium | reverse complement strand
GACGACGCAGCCGACGACGACGACACCGCGGCCTCCTCCGACGACGACGACACCGTCGGGCCCGCCGACGACGACGACGCAGCCGACGACGACGACACCGCGGCCTCCTCCGACGACGACGACACCGCCGGTCCGGCCGACGACGACGACAGCGAAGCCCCGGTGGAGCCCCCCGTCGACGTGGCCAGCGGCATCTGCCAGCCCTTCGAGGCCATCACCTGCGGGAGCGTCGTGGAGGCCAACACCAACCTGCTGGGCGCCACCAACGAGGTCGACGGCTACTCCTGCAGCCCCTGGGACGCGACGGGGCCGGAGATCGCCTACTCCTTCACGGCACCGGAGGACGGCCAGGTGACCGCGGCCATCAACATCCTGAACGCCGGCCAGGACCTGGACGTGTACGTCGTCGAAGAGCTGGGCGGGGGCTGCGACGCCCAGGACTGCAGCGCCTTCGGCAACCTGGAAGCCACCTGGGAGGCCAGCGAGGGCACGACCTGGTACATCGTCGTCGACGGCTACTACGGCTCCGCCGGCGCCTACGAGCTGGAGGTCACCTGCGGCGACGTCATCGAGCCCCCCCTGGGCGACGACGACGACGCGGCCGACGACGACGACGCGGTGGAGCCCGCCGACGACGACGACACCGCCGAGCAGGGCGACGACGACGACGCGGTGGAGCCCGGCGACGACGACGACGCCACCTCCCCCGAGGTCTGCGACGACGGCGTCGACAACGACGGCGACGGCCAGAGCGACTGCGCGGACAGCAGCTGCGCGGCGGCCAGCGAGTGCCTGGGGGTCTGCTCCCCCGACGAGGCCCTGGGCGACGGCGGCTTCGACAGCTGGCGCAACGACGGCGCGGGCTCCACGGACGCCATCGACGGCTACGACTGCGTGGCCTGGGACGCGACGGGGCCCGAGTACGCCTACGCCTTCACCGCCGCGGTCTCCGGCCAGGCGACGGCCCACATCGACCTGCTGGTGGACGAGGTCATCGAGCTCGTGTTCGGGCCCATGGAGAACCTGGACCTCTACGTCCTGGACGCGGCGGGGGGCTGCGAGCCGGGCGCGTGCGTGGCCTTCGGCGACGACACCGTCTCCTGGAACGTGACGGCGGGCAGCACCTGGTACGTCGTCGTGGACGGGGCGGACGGCGAGGCCTCGCCCTACGAGATCACCCTGGAGGTCGTGGAGACGGCCGCTCCCCCGGCCCCCACCGAGGAGACGGCCTGCGAGGACGGGCTGGACGACGACGCCGACGGGCAGACCGACTGCGACGACGCCGACTGCGCCGCCGAGCCCGCCTGCGGCGCCGCCACCTGCGTGCCCAGCCACATCCTGGGCTGCGGCGACAGCCACGCCTGGGCCAACGACGCCTTCGGCTCCTGGAACGCCGTGGCCGACTACTCCTGCAACGGCTGGAACGAGAGCGGCCCCGAGTACACCTACCTCTTCGTGGCGCCGAGCACGGGCCCGGTGGAGGTCGCGTTGAGCGGCATGGACGCGGACCTGGACCTCTTCGTGCTCGACAACGACACCGGGGCCTGCGACCCGGCCGGCTGCGTGGCGGTGGGCAACACGTCGGCCACGTTCGACGCCGTCGCCGGTCAGACCTACTACCTGGTGGTCGACGGCTTCAACGGCGCGGTGTCCGACTACGAGGTGGCGGTGAGCTGCAACTGATCGCGGGCGGCGGGGGCCGGCGGCAGGTCGGTCTCCGCCCGCTCAGGGCAGCATGTAGCGCACCAGCAGGTCGACGATCTCGTCCTCCAGGGCGCCGTCCCGCAGGCGCTCGGGGTGCTCGACGACGGCCCGGTGGGTCAGCGCCTCCACCGTCTGCACGATGACGAAGACGGCCAGGTCCAGGTCCTTTGGGCGGAGCTCGTCGCGGCGCCCCTCCAGGAAGGCGCGGAGGAACCGCGAGGCCTGCTCGATCTCCTCGCCCACGCAGGGGAGCTTGTCGCCGCGGGGGATCTGCTCGGTGAGCACGATGTGCAGCGCCGGATCCACCGAGTGCACCTGGATCATCCGACCCACCAGCACGCGCGCCACCTCCTGCAGCGGGGCGTCGGCGAGCTCCGTCAGGCCGACGGTGAGGATCTGCAGCATCTGGCTGATGTGCTGCTCCACCAGCGCCGTGACCAGGGCGTCCTTGTTCGGGAAGTACTGGTAGAGCGAGCCCACGCTCACCCCCGCCACCTGCGCGATGCGGTTGGTCGTGGCCTTGCCGTAGCCCTCCGCCCGCAGAACGCGAGCGGTGGCCTCCAGGATGGCGTCCACGGTGGCCTGGCTGCGGGCCTGGCGGGGGCGCTTCCGGGGCTCTGTCGTGCGTTCGCTTGGGGGCATGGGGCGTCCGATCGAGGAATGCGAGCTGAGAATGTGAGTATTAGCTCGTATCATCAATGCGAGCAATGACTCACCTTTCATCCCCGGAGCCTGCCATGCGCCTGTCGCCCCTCAAGATGCTTCACCTCTCCACCACCTGGTTCAAGCTGGTGCGCGATCCGCGCGACCTGGATCAGGTCTTCCACATGGCCGACAAGCTGGGCGATCCCGCCCTGATCGAGGAGATCGTGGTGGCCCTCAAGGAGGACCCCCGCGCCCAGCAGGCCTTCGCCGATCGCCCCCGCCGGGGCCCGGTCGACGTCGAGGCCCTGGCCGCCTTGCCCGAGGGCACGTTGGGCCACGCCTTCGCCGCCTTCCTCCGGGCCGCGGGCCTGGACCCGTCCGCCCTGCCGGAGCTGCCCGCCGACGACGACGCCAGCTACACCCTGGCCCACCTCTACGAGAGCCACGACCTCTGGCACACGGTGGTGGGCTTCGACAGCGACGTGTCCAGCGAGCTGGGCCTGCTGGCCTTCTACATGGCGCAGTTCCCGGGGCGCCTGTCGCCCATGCTGCTGTCGGCGGGGCTGATGAACACGGCGACGGCGGGCATGGACGACCGCGGCCGACGCATGGACGCCATCGCCCGGGGCTGGCTCCTGGGAAAGCAGTGCGAGCCGCTCTTCGGCTACCGCTGGGCGGACAACTGGGAGCGCCCGCTGAGCGAGATCCGCCAGGAGCTGGGGCTGAGCCAGGCGGTGGAGCTCACGGCGGGGTTGGGGCTGGCGGCGTAGTCAGCGCGGCGCGATGCGGGCGGCCACCTTGGGGTGCTCGAGCACGTCGGGGGGGAGGTGGTCGGCCAGCTCGCGGAGCATGGCCACGAACTTCGGCTGCGACTTCATGCCCAGCACGGCGCAGTCCTCCGCCGCCCGCCCCAGGTGGAACTCGTGCCGGCGCAGGGCGGTGGCCATGGCTCGCGCGGCCAGGGCGGGGATGGAGACGTCGGCCGGCTCTCCGCCACGCCGCGTCAGGCCGTGCCCTTGCAGCGCGTCCTCCAACCCGTGCACGTCGACCGCGGCCGCGGGGGTGTCGCCGGACCAGCCGAGGGCCGCCACCTCCGCCGCGTCCGCCAGCAGTCGCTCCAGTTCCCGGTAGTTGCCCGGCCAGTCGCGCTCGGCGAGCCAGTTGGCGGCGGACTCGGTCAGGGTGACCAGGGGGGGCAGCGCGCCGGGGGACCGCGCCACTTCGGCCTGCTCCACCCAGCCCTTGGCGGCGAGCAGCTTGCGGAGCCAGGTCAACCGCAGGCCCGGCGCCATGGAGGCCATGCGCTCGCCCAGCCCGCGAAGCTGGTGCCGGACCCGCACCCGGTACAGGAAGTCGGGGCGCAAGCGGCCGCGGGCCAGCAGGTCCTCCACCGGCTCGTTGACCGCCATGACCGTTCGCACCTGGAACGACCGGGCGGTGGCGTTGGGGCCGCGTCGGGCCACTGTGACTCGATCCGAGGTCGCGGAGAGCAGATCCAGGAACTGCGCCTGGAACTCCGGCGAGGCCTCCTGAAACTCGTCGAGGAACAGGACGCCGCCGTCGGCCTGCTCGAACCAGCCCTCCAGGGCGCCGACGTTGGTGTAGGCGCCGACGGTCAGGCCGCGCATCCGGCTCTCCAGGTCGTCGGCGCGCACGGCCGCAACGTTGACCGGGAGGAAGGGGGCGCCGCCGCTGCGAAGGAGCCCGATCTGCCGGTGGACCTGCCTGGCCAGGGCGGTCTTGCCGCTGCCGGTGGGGCCCTCGAGCAGCACCGGGCCATGCCGGCGCTCCACCCGTCGCAGCAGCTGCCGCTCCGGGCCATCCGTCTGCTGGGCGATCAGGGATCGGTACACGCCGTCCAGCGCCTCCCGCTCGCCGAGCACGGCCAGTCGGCCAGGCCAGAGCCCGTCCGCGGCCAGGAAGTCCGCCAGGGCCGCCACGTCCCCCGGATCCGCCTCGTCGAGCCGCGTCTGCAGCGTGAGCGTCTCCAGGCGTCGGTGTACCTGGTGAGCTTCCTCCGCAGTCACCGTCTGCCTCGAGTCCAAGACGGTCGCGACCAACGCATCCTGGAACGTCGACGACAGGAGCTGGCTCAGGGCTATCTTTTGATTATTCATCAGGACCTCAAGAATACATCGGATCCTGGATCGAGGAAGAAATGGCAAAGTGACATAATTTCAACTAGTTACGTCAAGTCGACGAAACTGGCACGGACTTCGCTCTAGCCAGGATGCGTCTCCCCACGGAGGGAAGACCCCAGGAGAGTCGCCATGAGCAGCTTCGCCCGAGTCCTTCTTTCCATCGCAGCCGGGGCCGCCATCGTCCTGGTCACCAAGGTCACCCGCCATCTGATCGCCGGGGCTCCGTCCCGCGCGGAGGCTTGAGCCATGCCGTTCATCTACCTCGCGGGAGCAGCGCTCGGCGGAGCGCTGGTGACCAACGCCTGGGACGGGAAGTCCAACGACGATCTGGCCCGGCACGCCATCGGGGCCAGCCTGGCCGGGATGGCGCTGAAGAAGCTGAACGCCGAGCAGGCCATGGCGCTCCTCAAGGCAGCAGGCGGCAAGGTCGGCGGCCTGTTGAAGGGAAAGAGCGACTCGTGAGCGCCAACCCCACGGACCTGCCGGTGCTGCTCCGCGCCGCCAGCCAGCCGCCGCCCACCGCGGGCCCGGAGCTGCTCGCGGTCCTCTGCGAGCACCTGCGGTGGACGGGCTGGAGCCCGCCGGCGCGGATGAGCCAGAAGCAGGCCGAGGCGCTCACCCTCGAGCTCCGCCACGCCGGCTCCAACTCCTTCGCCACCCTGTACCGACTGGGCGAGCCCATCCCCTACGAGGAGGTCGTGGACGACGTCGTCGCCCGGGTCAAGGCCAGCCCGCCCGACGGCGCCACGACCGCGGAGAAGGAGCTCGCGATCATCGAGGCCGTATTGGGCGAGGCGCTCGCGGCGATGCCGCCGGAGGAGGCGAAGGCGCTCTGGAAGCGCATCGAGCCCAGCGGCCGGGTGCCCCTGGGTCAGCTCTCGGCCGTCGGCGCCTACATCGGGGGCGCAGTCGGCCAGCAGTTCCTCTACGAGGCGGCCATGACCGCCGCGGCCTACCTGGCGCGCATGCTCCTGGGCCGCGCCTTGGGTGCCGGGGTCGGCGTCGCCCTCACCCGCGTGTTCGGCACCTTCTTCGGGCCCGTGGGCTGGGCCGTAACGGCGGCCTGGCTGGCCGTCGACCTGGCGGGCCCCGCCTACCGCAAGACCGTGCCCGCCGTCGTGACCATCGGCGCCATCCGCGCCTCCTTGGCCCAGCAAGCAACCTGAGAGGGTGTCTAGACACCCCGTGAGAGGACCTCGAACATGACCATCGGCGACCACCTGATCACCTCCCGACTCGGCTACACCCACCACGGCATCGACGTGGGCGAAGGCCGGGTCGTCCACTACTCCGGCCTGGCGACGGGGCTGCGCTCCGGGCCGGTGGAGCAGGTCTCCCTGGCCGCCTTCGCCCAGGGGCGGAGCGTGCGCGTCCGGTCCTACGAGCCGGGAGAGCGCCGGTTCTCCCGCCAGGAGATCGCTCGCCGCGCCCGCACCCGGCTCGGCGAGGACCTCTACGGTCTCAGCAA
>CALCXL010000415.1 GCA_937907595.1 uncultured Pseudomonadota bacterium | reverse complement strand
CTCCAGCGGCATCCAGGGGTCGACCTCCTGGGCCAGCCGGCTCGCCCGTCGCCGCGCGCGGTCCATGCTGGCCCCCAGATCGTCCCAACGGCGCAGGAGCTCCAGCCCTTCGTCCAGGCGCTCGCGGGAGGCGCGGGCTCGTCGCTCGCGCTCGGTGCGGCCTTGCAGGAAGGCCTCCACCTCCTCGAAGAGCGCCCAGGCGGTCGCGGGTCGATCGTCGGGGGAGCGGGACATGGCGCGCAGGCAGATGTCCTCGATCACCGGATCGATGCCCCGGTCGGGCGCGCGATCGCTGGGCCGCCGGAAGCGTCCCCGCACGACGGCCATCATGATGCCGCGCGTGTCCTGCCCCCGGAACGGCGTCTTGAGCGTGAGGAGCTCGTAGAGGATCACGCCGAGGGTGTAGACGTCCGAGCGGTGGTCGAGCTCCCGCCCGCCGGCCTGCTCGGGGGACATGTGCGTCGGCGTGCCCATGACCCGGCCGTCGATGGTCTGGAAGCTGCCGGCCGATCGCCCGTCCTCCCCCAGGGGGTCCCAGCTGCCCTCGCCGGTCTCGAAGCCCGACGACGCGTCCAGCGCGTCCAGGCGTCCCGCGACAGGGCGGGGTGGGTCGGAGTATTCGCTGCTGGGGGGCAGGTCCTCGTCGGCCGGGAGGTCCTCATCGAGCAGGCCCCGCAGGCGCCCGGTGTCGTCGGCGGCCAGCGCGGCCAGCGTGATCGCAGCCTCCGCCTCGTCGTCGTTCTCCAGGCGCTCGGCCCCACCGAGGGCGGGGATGCGCTTCGCCAGGCCCCAGTCCATCACCAGCGTCTCGCCGAAGCCACCGACCATCACGTTCGCCGGCTTCAGGTCCCGGTGGAGCACGCCCCGGGTGTGGGCGTAGTGCACGGCCTGGCAGATCTGCAGGAGCACCGACAGGCGCCGGCCCAGGGGGTAGTCGGCGGTCGTCTGGGGGTCCCCGTGGCGAAGCTGCCGCAGGATCTGATCCAGGGTGCGGCCCCGGATGCGCTTCATGGTGAAGTACAGGCGCCCGCCCGCGTCCACGCCCAGGTCGTGCACCGGCACGATGTTCGGGTGCTCCAGCTGCGCGGTGAGGCGGGCCTCGCGTACGAAACGCAGCCGGTAGCTGCGCACGCCGTCGCGGTGCTCGAGCAGGACCTTGTAGGCCACCTCGCGGTTCAGGGCCGTGTCTCGGGCTCCCAGGATCGCGCCCACCCCCCCGTGCGCGAACTCGTCGCCCACGGCGTAGCGGATCATCTTGTCCCGGTCCTCGGCCATCGCGCCCCCGTCGGCCTGGAGTCTAGATCGCCCCGCGCGGGCCCGCCCTGTGGAGCCCTCCGGGGGGGATCCCGGCGGGGTTCATGACAGCTCGAGCATCCGCTCGATGGGGGCCAGGGCCGCCAGTCGAAGGCCCTCGTCCAGCTCGATCCGGGGCTCCAGATCGCGCAGGCAGAGGTACAGCTTCTCCATCGTGTTGAGCTTCATGTACGGGCAGTTGTTGCAGGCGCAGCCGGCCTCGGGGGGCAGGGGAAGGAAGGTGGCGTTGGGCCGAGCCTTCTGCATCTGGTGGAGGATGCCGGCCTCCGTCGCCACGATGAAGGCGCTGTGCTCCGGCTCCTGCGCGCACTTCAGGAGGTACGAGGTCGATCCCACGCGATCGGCGTGGCGCAGGATGGCCTCCTCGCACTCGGGGTGGGCGATGACCAGGGCCTCGGGGTGCTCTTCCTTCAGCCGGAGCAGCTTCCGCTCGCTGAAGGTCTCGTGCACCACGCAGGTGCCTTGCCAGAGCAGCATCTCCCGGCCGGTCGTCTTCTGCAGGAAGGCGCCCAGGTTGCGATCCGGCGCGAAGAGGATCGGCGTGCCTTCGGGGAAGGACTCCACGATCGCCTTCGCGTTGCTCGAGGTGCAGATCACGTCCGACAGGGCCTTCACGCCGGCGCTGCAGTTGATGTAGCTGACGACCTTGTGGTCGGGGTGCAGCTCCTTGAAGCGGGCGAGGGCCGGCGCGGGGCAGGAGTCCGACAGGCTGCAGCCGGCGTCCAGATCGGGGAGCACCACGATCTTGTCCGGGTTGAGGATCTTCGCGGTCTCCGCCATGAAGTGGACACCGCAGAAGACGATCACGTCGGCGTCGGTCTCCGCAGCGGCGCGGGAGAGCTGCAGGGAGTCGCCCAGGAAGTCGGCCAGGTCCTGGATTTCGCCGTCCTGGTAGTAGTGGGCCAGGATCACCGCGTTGCGCTCCTTGCGCAGCCGGGCGATCTCCGCCTCCAGGTCGAGCGTGGGATCGATCGCGCGATCGTCAAGGACCGAAAGGCTTGCCATGGCGTGCTCCGTCAGGGACCGGAGGGCTTCTATAGCCCCGCCCCCGGGGAGGAGCAACGGCACTCGGGGTAGGATCCCGCCCCCTGGGAGCTCCTTCATGCGTGAGACACAGCCTTCGATCCTCCTCCTCTCCGCCTTGCTTCTCGGCGGCTGCGGGGAGGCCGCGCCCCCCCCGCCGGTGCCCACGCCCGCGACGACTCCGGCGCCCACGCCCACTCCGCCCCCCAAGCTGGAGCCCGCGCGCCTCATCCACGTCGTCTTCGACGAGGAGGTCGCGGCTCCCACCCTGCCCCTGACCAGCCCCCTGCACCGCGAGCTCCGGCCCTTGCCCGGGGGCCCGGTCACCGGAGCCTTCCTGCGCGACGAGTTCGAGGGGGCCCGCAGCGCGGAGGCCCTGGAAGCCCTGGAGCGGGGGGAGGGGACCTCTGGAGCCACGGTGGCCCTCATCCAATGGAACATGACCTGGGGGGAGGACGGGGCGTCCGGCCTCGGCCGGTTCTGGGGGGTCTGCACCTTGCCCTGCGCGGTGGAGGACGCCTTCGTCGCGGCCCGCGCGCACCACCCGGCCGATCCGGTCGACAACCCCCGGGTGCTCTTCGCGGGCCGCCCGGGCGCGGTGGGGCCGGTGTTGAGCCTGGACGGCGACGGGCTCCGCGTCGTGCACGGCGAGACCCTGCTGTGGCCCGCAGCGGACGGGACGGCGGAGGATGCTGCGGTCGAGGCCGAGGAGACGGTTGAGGTGCCCTTCCTGGAGGCGAACGGCGTGGGCCAGGAGACCACCGTCTGGGCCCAACGCCGCCGGCTGTGGGTGCGGTCGGTCGAGGCCCGGAGCCTGCCCCTGAGCGCCGTGGCCTCCGGCCCGCCCGATCGAGTCCGGGTGTTGCCCGATCTGCCGCCCCGCCCGCACACCCTGCGCCGCCGGGGGGTGGAAGGGGTGACGGAGGTCTGGCCCTGGCCCGATGCGTCCCTGTTCGAGGGCGGCTTCTCCGTGAAGCCGGACCCGGCGGCGTCGGGGCTGGTCTTCGAGCGCGCGGACCGACGGGTGCTCTGGCGGCCGACGACCGCGCAGGCCGATCAGCGCGAGGCCACCTTCGTGACGTACACGCTCCGGCGTCCCAGCGGCATGACGGCGTCGGTGGCGCCCTTCCCCCTGGGCGTGGACGTGCTGGCCAGCCTGCCCGCCCTGGACGATCGCGTCCGCATCGCCTTCGCCGCCGATCAGGACATCCAGGGCCGCGCGCGTCAGATCCAGGCGAAGCTCGAGGAGTGGGCCAAGACGGTGCCGCTCCCGCCCAGCGAGGTTTTCGATGTGATCTACGTGACCCAGGAGGCCACCACCCTGCTGCCCGGCGGCGCGGGGGGGGCGGCGCGCTCCTTCTCCGTTGACGACGATTGGGCGGAGTGGGCGTCGGTCCTGCGGGCCTGGGGGCGGGCCAGCCTGGGCCCCAACGCCGCGCTGCGCACCCCGGAGGTGGCCGACTGGCTCGCCCACGTCAGCGCGCTGCTCTCTGCCGTGGAGGACGGGTCCTGGTACGCGCGCAGCTTCTCGTCGGCGGGCGACGACGTCCTGGGGGTCTGGCAGGAGTGGCTGCAAGATCCCGCCCGCGCGGGCCGCCCGGATCCCGAGGCCTTCCTGGCCTTCGTCGCCGGCCAGCTACCCGACCTCGCAGTGGAGCTGCGGGATCGGCTGGTGCTCAGGGCCTTCGTCCTGGGCCGCGACGGGGAGGGCACGCCCTGGAACAAGCTGGCCGAGGAACGTCGCGCGGAGGAGGAGGCTCGATTGGGCGAGCCTGTTGCCGACCCCGCCGCGAGCGAGCGGTCGGAGCCCCTCGCCGCCGGGGAGCCCGCGCCGAGCCCGTCCCCGCAGGCGACTCCGCCCCCTCCACGGGCCGCCACGCCCTCGCAGAGCAAGGCCCCCCGGGCCTCGCTGCGCGGTGGTGCGGACCTCCAGGCCCAGTGGCGCTGGCTTCCCTGGCCCGCCGATCTTCCCCGGGTCGAGCAGGCCCTCACGGTCGCCGCGGGCGAGGACGCTCCGGTGGCCTGGGTCGTCGCGCCCTTGACCGAGGACCGGCTCCTGGCCCTCGCTGACGACGACCCCGCCGCGCGGGCGGCCCTCGCCGAGGGGCTGACGGTCCATCAGGGCAGCACGCCCAGCGACGTGCCCATGCCCTTGGCGGTCGAAGCGGCCCAGGGGCTGCTGATCGGTGTCTGGGGGAGGTCGGCCTGGTCTGCCGACCTGCAGGTGGTGCCCGCCCCGGCGAAGGCGCCGTAGGGAGCTGCGGGACCTGATCTGGGGAGATCGGGCAGCGGCCGGTCAGTCCGCCAGCACGCCCCGGCAGTCGGGACGCGCCGCCATGGCGCCGGCTCCGCAGGACTGGGTGGCCAGCTCCGCCAGCCGCGGGGCCTTTGCGGACAGGACCCGCATGCTCTGCCCGCCCATGCGCACCGACTGCAGGGCGATGAGCTTGAGGGCCTCCGTCCGCTCCTCCCGCTCATCCAGGCCCTTGAGCGCCTCCAGCGCCTTCTCTTCCATGGCCGCGGCGCGCACGAACCAGCCCCCGGCGTCCGAGGTCGGGCACTGGGTGGCCACGCAGCCCAGGTAGGCGGCGAAGGCGGCGCGGCTGGCGGCGTCGCAACCGTCGAAGCGCGCGGTGTCTGCGCAGATCGCCTGGAGCGCGTCAGCGCTGGCGCGCGCAGCCTCCAGCCGCTTCGGATCCGCCAGGTCCTGGGCGCTGCGAGCGCCGATCGCGTTGAAGTCCCGCAGCGCCAGCCGCACCGGGTCGTCTTCCCCCGTCGCCTCGGTGGTGGGGTAGGGATCGATGCGGATCTGGTCGGCGAGGCTCGGGGCGCTGGGCGCCGCCGTGGCGGGGGCCGTCTCCTGCGGCACGGGGTCCTCCTCCTTGCCCAGGAAGACCATCACGAAGGCCACGGTCACCCCGGCCAGGACCACCAGGGCCAGGAGCAGGCCGACCATCCCGCCGCTCTTCGCCTTGCCCTTGCCCTTGCCCCCGGTTCGACCCGATCCGCCGATGGTGCTCCCACCGACGCGCGATCCGCCCGCCCCGGTGGGGATCCCGGTGCTGCGGGACTTCTTGGGGATGCCCGTGCTGCGGGACTTCTTGGGGATGCCCGTGGACCGCGCCTTCTTGGGGATGCCCGTGGACCGCGCCTTCTTGGGGATGCCCGTGGACCGCGCTTTCTTGGGGATGCCCGTGGACCGAGCCCCTCGCGGAGTGGGCGGAGGGACAGGAGGCTGCGCGGCCGGCGGGGGAGAGGGCTCCTCCGCGAGGGCGGGGGCGGTGATCGCCGTGTCGCCGGGCACCGGGGTGCGGGCGGCCAGGGCCTGGGTCGCCACCACCGCCTTGTGGGCCTCCTCGTCGGGTGGAGGCGCAGGAGCCGGCGTCGGCGCGGGCGTGGGCGCGGGCGTGGGAGCCGGCTCCGGCGTGGGAGGCGGGGCCACCGGCGGTGGCGGTGGCGGTGGGGGTGGCTCCGCCGGCGGAGGGGGGGGCGCCGCGGTGGGCCCCGGCTCCTCCACGGAGGGACCGATGGCCTGCGCAGCGCCGGGGGCCGCCTGCCCGGGCTCGCTGGTGGTGGGGGGGCCGTCGGCCGTGGACTTCTTGCGGCGCCGCTTGCGCGATCC
>CALCXL010000414.1 GCA_937907595.1 uncultured Pseudomonadota bacterium | reverse complement strand
CGGCATCCTGCGGTCCCTGACCGGCGACAGCGAGCACAAGCAGCCCACCCCCGAGCGCGTCTGCGCGGTCTTCAACGACCTGGGCCCCACCTTCGTCAAGCTGGGCCAGGTGCTCAGCACCCGGGACGACCTGATCCCCACGGCCTACCTGGAGGCCTTCCAAACGCTGCAGATGGCGGTGGATCCGGTGCCCTACGAGCAGATCGCGGAGGTGATCCAGGCCACGCTGGGCGCCAGCCCGCAGCAGCTCTTCGACGAGTTCGACAAGGAGCCCCTTGCCGCCGCGTCCATCGCCCAGGTCCACCGTGCGCGGCTGAATACCGGCGAGGCCGTCGCGGTCAAGGTCCAGCGCCCGGGCATCCGCAAGAAGATCCAGACCGACCTGAGCATCCTGGAGTTCCTGGCCCGGCAGGTGGCGGTGCAGATCCCGGAGACGGCGCTCATCGACCCCGCCGGCACCGTGCGCGTGCTCCGGCAGTCGCTGTCCGAGGAGACGGACTTCCGGCACGAGGCCCGGAACACCGAGCAGTTCGCCGCCAACTTCGCCGACGTGGCCTGGGTCAAGGTGCCCGAGGTCTACAACACGTTCGTCAGCTCGGACGTGCTGACCATGGAGTTCATCGACGGCTGCCCCATGACCCTGGCCCGGGACGCGGGCTACGACATGCGGCTGGTGGGCGAGCGCTACCTGCAGGCCGCCTTCCAGATGCTCCTGGAGGACGGCCACTTCCACGGCGACCTGCACCCCGGCAACGTCTTCGTCCTGCCCGGCGAGCGGCTGGCGCTGCTGGACTTCGGGATGGTCGGGCGGCTGAGCCCGGAGAACAAGCAGGACCTGGTCGACATCTTTTTCGCGCTCAACCGGCGGGACGCGCGCACCATCGCGCGCATCTACTGGGAGCTGGCCATCAAGCCCGAGCGGGTGGACTACGCCGCGTGGGAGTCCGACGTCCAGGAGCTGATGGAGCGGCAGTTCTTCGGCAAGGCGATGGCGGAGATCCAGGTCGCGGACTTCATCCGCGAGCTCATGGAGCGGGCCAACAAGCACGGCGTGCGCGCCACGTCGGCCTACACCATGTTCTTCAAGGCGCTGATCACCACGGAGGGGCTGGCCAAGATGCTGATCCCCGAGGTGGATCCGCTGGAGGCCATGAAGCCCTACGTGCAGAAGATGGTGGCCCGGCAGTACAGCGCCGAGCGCCTGCGGGAGGAGCTCTTCTTCTGGCTGACCAGCTTCCGCTACTCCGGCCGCCGCCTGCCCCTGGTGATCGGGCAGCTGGTGTCCGAGCTGCAGGACGGAACCCTGCGCCTGCGCACCTGGAGCGAGACCTCCCCCGCCGACCAGCAGCGCGCCGACGAGCGCAACAACCGGCTGACGCTGGCCGTGGTGGCGGGGTCGTTCTTCTTGGGGTCCAGCGTGGCGCTGGGGGCGGAGCTTCCGGGCCTGCTGGGCGTGCCCTGGCCGGCCGCGGTGGGCTACGCCCTGGCCGCGGCCGCGGCGGCCGCCCTGCTCAACGCCTTCCGGCGCGGCTGAGCGGCCGCAGGGGCCTCAGAAGCTGCCGAAGCGGACCTTCTTGCCCTCGGACGGGACGAAGCCGGCGAAGACGTCCTTCATCATCTGGCGGGCGGAGCCGCCCTCCAGCTCGTCGGCCCAGTCGGCCGGCACGATCTCGTAGACCGCGACCCAGCCGTCGGCGTCCTGGGAGTAGCGGGACATCTTCAACGACGCGGGGCCGTCGCCCGGGTGCAGGATCCAGATCCACTCCGGGGCGCCCATGGCCGAGGCCGCGTCGTACTGCTCCAGCCAGGTGGCGACGTCGTAGACGGCCTGGCCGTAGACGTGCACCACGCCGATGGACTCCGCCTCCGCGTCGATGAGCAGGTCGCCCTCGTCCTCCTCGTAGGAGACGTACTCCGGCAGGTCGTCCAGGCGCGGAAGCTCCGGGCCCAGCTCCTCTTCGATGGGGTCGTCCTCCAGGTCGTCCAGGTCCTCCACCTCGTCGGCGGGCTCGTCGTCCAGGTCGACTTCCTCGTCGCCTCCCAGATCGTCCAGGTCGGCCTCTTCGTCCTCGCTGACGTCGGCGGCCTTGCCCTTCTTGGCCTTCGGCTCCTTCTTCGCCTTGGGCTCCTTCTTGGCCTTGGGCTCCTTCTTGGCCTTCGGCTCCTTCTTGGCCTTGGGCTCCTTCTTGGCCTTCGACTTCGGGGCTGGCTCCTCCTCCTCGTCCAGATCGAAGTCGTCCAGATCCAGGTCGTCGTCGGCCGGCGCGGGCTCCTCTTCAGCGGGCTCCTCCTCGTCGACAGGCTCGTCGTCCAGCGCGTCCAGGTCCGCTCCGTCGTCGACGGGCTCGTCCTCCAGCGCGTCCAGGTCCTCCTCCTCTGCGGCGGGCGTGGGCTCGTCGGCCGGCTCGTCCTCGGGGAGCTCCTCGTCGTCGAAGTCGTCCAGCTCGGCCTCTTCCTCCTCGGGCTCCTCGGCCTTCGGCGCCTTGGACTTGCTGGGCTTCGCCTTGGACTTGCTGGGCTTCGCCTTCGACTTGCTGGGCTTCGCCTTCGACTCGCTGGGCTTCGCCTTCGACTTGCTGGGCTTCGCCTTGCCCTTCTTCGGCTCGGGCTCGGGCTCGAACTCCTCGTCGTCCAGGGCTTCGAAGTCGTCTTCGTCCTCGTCCTCGGGTTCGTCGGACTCCGGCTCCTCGTCTTCCGAGTCCAGGTCGTCGAAGTCGCCGGCGTCCTCGGACGTTGACTCGTCCAGATCGTCCGCCTCCGCCTCTTCCTCCTCGGCCGCCTCGGCCTCCTTCTGGCGGCGGCGCTCGTCCTCGCGCTCGCGGCGACGGGCTTCGGCCGCCTCCTGCTCCTTGTCCTCGGCCGCCTGCTCGGCTTCCCGCTTCTTTCGGTCCTCGTCGGACTTCTTGCGGCGGGCCTCTTCGCGCTCGCGGTCGCGCTTCTCCGCTGCGGCCTCCTCCTCCTCCTGGCGACGGGCCTCGTCCTCCTGGGCCCGACGGCGCTCGGCCTCCTCGGCCTTCTTGGCGGACGCCTCGGCGGCCTTGCGGTCCTCCTTCTCGGCCGCCTTGCGCTTGGCGGCGTTCTTCTCCCAGTCCTCGTCCTCGAGCTCCTCGAACGCGTCGTCGTCGTCGTCGTCGTCGTCGTCGTCGCCGCCGCCGGCGTCCTCGCCCCGCACGTAGGAGCGCTTCCGCTCGTCGCGCTGGGTGGCCTCAATGTCGATGCCGGCCAGGGGGTCGTCGTCCTCGTCGTCGATGCGCCGGCCGCCGCGGCCGCTCCGGCCCCCGCTGCTGTCCGCCGAGACGATGTCCGCGCCGAAGACGCGCAGGGTGCCCTTCGCGCCGCCCTTGACGCCCGAGGCGTGGGAGACGGTCAGGGTCCAGGTGCCGTCGCCGGCCGGAAGATCCTGGGGGACCCGCATGTCGATGCCGAGGCCGTGCGCGCCCACGCCGCGGCGCAGGGGGAAGGACTCGGTGCGGACCTCGCCGCCCACGTCGTAGGTCAGGTCGACCTGCAGTTCAACTTCGTCTTCTTCGGGCCAGCCGCCCAGATCCAGGTCGAAGAGGAGCTCGATCTCCTCGTCCGGCACCACGACCGACGGGTCCAGCTCGGCGTTGCTCACCAGCAGGGGCTTGCCCAGGTGGATCAGCTCCTCGCGGTCGCCCTCGATGGGCACGCCGTCAAGCTCGATGCCCGCCACCAGCAGGTAGGACTTCATGTGCTCCTCCTTGCTGTAGGAGGAGGGGATCTTGATCGCCGTGCTGATGGAGCTGTCCCCGTCCTTGGGGGCGACCTCCGAGCTGCGCGACGCGAAGTCCTTGATGGGCAGGCCCTCGTCATCGTAGGCCTGCACGTAGGCGCGCAGGGTGTGGCCCGACACGTTGCCGTCGACGGCAAAGGAGACCTTGACGGGCAAGGTCTTGCCCGCGCTGGTGGCCAGGTAGGGCTTGCCCTCGGAGGGCGAACCGAACACGACCTCCTTGAGGCGGACCTCCAGGGGGGCCTGCTTGGCCTTCTCCGCGGCGACGCGCTGCTCCTCCCGGCGGCGGTCCTCTTCGGCCCGGCGCTCCTCCTCCGCTCGGCGGGACTCGGCGCGCTTGCGCTCCTCCTCGTCGCGCTTGGCCGACGCCTCCCGATCCCGGGACTCCGAGTCGCGGCGCTCCTCCTCGATGCGGGCGCGCTCCTTGTCCGACAGGCCCTCCTCCTCCTTGCGGCGGCGGTCGTCCGAGCGGGCGCGCTCGTCCGAGCGGTCGCGGTCGTCCGACCGACCCTCGCCCCGATCGCGATCCCGATCCCGGTCGGGCAGGGGCTCGTCGAACACCACGGCGTCGTCGTCGAACTCGACGGTGCCGCCCTGCAGGGCCACGCCCAGCTGGATGTTGGCGGCCTCGGGGCGCACGTCTCCGACCCAGAACTCCTCGAAGTAGTCCTCGTCCGGCTTGAAGCTCGACTTCAGCTGGTGGAGCCAGTTGGCGTAGTCCTGCCGGGACACACGGACCTTGAAGAGCCGACCCTTGCTGTCCTCCTCGTCGGACTCGACCAGCCGCAGGGGCATGTTCCCGGGGTTCTTGGCCAGGCCCTGCACCGAGCGGGCCGTGCGGCTGTCCTCCCGGGAGGTCCACTGCTCGACCAGGCCTTCGACCTTGCGGCGGGAGTAGGCCTTGCCGTCGTAACGCAGGGCGACGCCCTGGTTCCAGCGGTCGACGTGGGCGGTGTACACCAGCACCTTGCCGCGGTCCTCGAACACCGGCAGCTCGCCGCGCTGCACGGCGCGGGCGATGACCTCCGGCTCGCGGCCGGCGTAGAGGTGGGCCGCCTCGATGTCCATGAACAGGGGCGTGTAGAAGTAGACGAAGGCCAGGATCTCCGCGTGCTCCTGCAGCTCCTTGCCGTCGTCGATCTCCGCCGCCACGCTCATGGTGGCCACGCCGTAGCGCACGGGGTGCTTGACCTTCTTCTCGTCCCAGTCCCAGTCACGCGAGTCGCGGCGGAGGACGTCCATCAGGCTCTGATCCTCGCCCACGACGAGGGAGCGGGTGCGGTACCGCACCGACGTCAGCGTGTCCCGGACGCCTTCCTTGTCGCCGCTGCCGCCCGGCCACGTGAGCGACCGGTCCATCTTGAGGGAGCTGCGGTCGATGATGCGGACGATCGACTCGGCCGCCTTCTCCTCGTCCTCGCGGGAGCTGGACGTGCGGCCCTTGTACTTGACGTAGGAGCCTTCGCCGCGGTCGGGGACCTCCTGCAGCTTGGGCAGGCGGGGGCGGCCCCCCGACCACTGATCCGGACGGCTCTTGAGGCCGATCGACTCGACGATCACCTCCGCGCGGCGGCCGGCCGACTCGACGTCGATGCCGCTCATCACGCGGATCTTCTCGGGCTCGCGGTGGTTGAGGGAGCGCGGGTCCGCGCCGATGACCAGGGGCGCCGCCAGGGCCATGAAGCCCCGGCCGCGATCGCCGGGCAGGTCGAAGCTCACCAGGGCGCCGGCCTCCTCGGGGCCCGCGACCAGGGCGTCGCCCATGCTCAGCAGGGTGGTCCGCAGGCGCTCCACGGGCCGGTCGGACTCCATGGCGTCCTCCAGCGCGGGGCCGACGACGTCCTCCCAGGCCTCCTCCGAGGGGGCCCGCACCACGTACAGGCCGCTGAGGACCCGGGTGGACGCGCCCCGTCCGGCGCCAGCGCGCAGGAGCTTGCCCTCCATGCTGCGGATGGAGACGTCGTCCCGCTCCAGCAGGCCCTCGATGGGCAGGATGCGATCGCGCGCGGCGACGTCCCCGGCCAGGAGGGCCCCGAGGACGAGCAGGGGCGCGAAGCGGGACGGGCGGGTCAGCAAGGGGAGGTGCCTCATGGGGTCGGTTCCTCGGCGGGCGGCGCGGGGGCTTCGGTGGGCTGGCCGGCGTCGTCCAGGAACTGGATGTCCGCGACGCCGAGGGCTGCGACGTCGGCCCCCGCGGCGTTCCAGTCGCCGACGATGACCATCGCCAGGTCAGCGGGCGAGACGATCTCCGCGAAGGCGGCGGTCGCGACCTCCCGTGTCACGCTGCCCACCCGGGCGGGGTAGCCCTCGACCCAACCGGCGGGGCGGCCGACGGCGTCGGCGGCGGCGAACTCTCCGAGCACCCCGCTGATGCCTTCGAAGCGACCGGCGTAGCCCTGCAGCATGGAGGACTGGCTCTTGCCGAACTCCTCGTCGGTGACCGGCCGATCGCCGAAGAGGCCGTCCAGCTCGGTCAGGAACTCCGTCAGGGAGGCCGCGGTCGTGGCGGTCTTCACCGAGGCCCAGGTCCCGAAGACCCCGCCCCGCTGCCAGACCATCAGCCGGCTGCGGGCGCCGTAGGTGTAGCCCTTGTCCTCGCGCAGGTTCATGTTGATCCGGCTGGTGAACTGCCCACCGAAGGGGTGGTTGCCCAGGGTGCGGGCGGTCTGCCGCTCCGGGTCGAAGCCGGGCGCGGTGTTGCCCAGGATGACGAAGGACTGCGACGAGCCGGGCCGGTCGACCCAGTAGATCGCGCGGCCCTGCTGGGGCTGCGGCGTGGCGGCCAGGGGCTGCACGGTGGGGGCATCACGCTCCATCCAGGTTCCGAAGTGCTCCTCCAAGACAGGAAGGACCGCATCCCGCTCCAGGCGGGTCACCAGCACCAGGCCCGCGTTCGACGGGCGCCAGGCCGACGCGTACCAGCCGAGCAGGTCCTCGCGGGTCAGCGCGGCCAGCTCCTCGGGCGTGCCGGCGTCGTGGCGGCCGGCGTAGGTGTCGCCGTAGAGCCGCCGGAAGAAGACGTCGAATGCGACGTTGCTGATCTGGTCCCTGCGCGTCAGAAGGCGGTTGGTGCGGTCCGTCCTCACGCGCGCGAGATCCTCGTCGGGGAACGAGGGGTTGCGGATCATGTCCGCGAAGAGCGCCAGGCTGGGCTCCAGCGTGTCCTCCAGACCCTCCAGCGCCGCGTAGCTGAAGTCGGTGTCCGCGCCGAAGCCGACGTCCGAGGCCAGCGTCTGCAGCTGATCGCTCAGCTCGGTGGCGCTGCGGGTGGCGGTGCCCTCGTTGAGCATGTCGGCCACGAAGCCCGCGAGCCCCGACTTGCCCACCGGGTCGTCGCCGGTGCCCGTGTAGACGTTGAGGCGGACCTGGAACAGGGGGACCTGCCCGGCGCGAACCAGCGTGACCGGCAGGCCGTTGGACAGGGTGAAGCGCTCCGCCGCCGGCGGGGTGAAGGAGGGCGCGGGCCCCGGCACCGGCATGGCGGGCCAGGCGTCAGCGGGCGCCTCGGTGGTTCCCGACGTCTCCGCCGGGTGCTTCTGGACGCTGCTGAAGCAGCAGGAGCTCAGGGCGACGGAGGCCGCGGCGGCGAGCAGGATGTGCAGAGTGCGGGGCATCACTCACCCCCTTCATCGGCCAGGGGCCGGACGATGGTTTCGACCCGGTGGGCGTCCACCAGGGTGGCGTTCGCGTGGGTCTTGAGGGAGTCGACGGTGACGCCGACGTAGCGGGCCAGGTCCTGGGCGATCCAGCCGGGCTCCCCGCGGAAGTGGTTGTAGTTCTGCAAGAGGCCGGCCCGACCGGCCACGCGCTCCATGCGGCCGAAGAACATCTTCTTCCAGCCGTTCTTGGCGCGGTCCAGCTCCTCCTGCGAGGGGCCCTCGGCCAGGAAGCGGCCCAGCTCCTCCGTCAAGGCGGCCTGCGCCTCGGACACGTCGTGCCCCGGGGCGAGGGTGACCACCACGTTGTAGGTGGAGCCCAGCCCGGCGCTGGCCTGGTAGGCGCTGACGTCCTTCGCGATGCGGTCCTCGAAGACCAGCCGCTTGTAGAGCCGCGACGAGTTGCCCTCGGTCAGCAGCGAGGAGAGCACGTCCAGGTCGGCGTCCCCGTCGGCGAAGAAGGCCGGCGAGCGCCAGGTCCACTGCAATCGCGGGAGCTGGACGGCGTCGGTGAGCTCCAGGGTCTGGGCGGCGGGAAGCGGGGCCTCGGCCTCCGTGACCGGGCTGGGCTGCGGACCCTTGGGGATCGGGCCGAAGTAGCGCTCGATCCAGGCCTTCGTCTCCGCCTTGTCGTAGTCGCCCACCACCGTCAGGGTGGCGTTGTTCGGCACGTACCAGGTCTTGAAGAAGGTGGCGACGTCCTCCATGGAGGCGGCCTCCAGGTCCTCGTGGCTGCCGATCGTCAGGTGGTGGTAGGGGTGGCCTTCGGGCCACACGGCCTCGTTGATCACCTTGCGGGCCTTCGCGTAGGGCCGGATCTCGTAGTTCTGGCGGCGCTCGTTGCGCACGACGTCGCGCTGGTTGTCCAGCTTGGCCACCGTCAGCGCCGGCAGCAGGAAGCCCATGCGGTCGGCCTCCATCCAGAGGGCCAGCTCCAGGGCGTTGGAGGGCACGGTCTCGTAGTAGTTGGTGCGCTCGGTGTTGGTGGTGCCGTTCATCTGCGCGCCCAGGGGCTGCAGGGGGGCGAAGTACTCGTCGTCCCAGTGCTGGCTGCCGTTGAACATCAGGTGCTCGAACAGGTGGGCGAAGCCGCTGCGGCCGGGGACCTCGTCCTTGCTGCCGACGTGGTACCAGACCTCGACGTGCGCGACGGGCAGGCTGGCGTCGTGGGAGAGCACGACCTCGAGCCCGTTGGCGAGCTCGTAGCGCTCGAAGGGGATGTCCAACTCCTGCGCGGAGGCGGTGCCTGCTGTGGCACAAAACACCGCCATGCAGGCGGCCAGGATCCTGGTCATGAAGCGTTCCTCCCGGGGCGTGGAGCCGCTGACGCGGGCCCCTGGCGGAGGGGGGCCTCCGCGCGGTGCGCAGGGGTATCACGTCGGCCCGTCGGCGGCAAGGAGCAGCAGAGGCGGCCGCCGCGTGCTTGTGGCGGACCGCAGCGGGTGCAAGGATCCCCGGGTGGGGAAGCCGAACCGCCGGGCGATTCGCGTCGTCCTGATCGATCCAGAGGGCCAGGAACGGTCGTCCATCCTCCAGGAGGGGGACGTGCAGGTGAAGGGCTACCCGATCCGTCTCGCGCTCGACGTCCTCATGGTGTTCACG
>CALCXL010000413.1 GCA_937907595.1 uncultured Pseudomonadota bacterium | reverse complement strand
CTGACCCTGGCGGACTTCATCGGCCTGTACACCTGCCTGGCGATCATGGAGGTCCTGCACCAGGGCCTGGGCGACGGCAAGTACCGGCCCTGTCCGCTGCTGCGCAAGTACGTCGAGGCGGGCCTCTTCGGCCGCAAGGTCGGCCGCGGGGTCTACGAGTACGAGCCCCGGGAGCGGTCATGAGCGACGATCTGGTCCTGCTGGAGCGCGTCAGCCCCAGCACCGCGGTGCTGACGGTGCAGCGCCCCGAAGCCCTCAACGCGCTGAACCTGGACGTGCTGAGCGCCCTGGGCGGGGCCCTGCTCGAGGTGCGCCGGGACGACATCCGCCAGCTGGTGGTGACCGGCGCCGGCAAGGCGTTTGTGGCCGGGGCGGACATCAAGGCCATGCGCGATCTCGATCGCGAGCAGGCCACGGAGTTTGCGCGGCGGGGGCAGCGGGTGATGCACCTGCTCAGCACCTTCCCGGGCGTGTCCATCGCCGCCGTCAACGGCTACGCCCTGGGCGGCGGCATGGAGCTGGCGATGGCCTGCGATCTGATCGTGGCGGACGAGCGCGCCAAGTTCGGGCAGCCGGAGGTCAAGCTCGGCGTGATCCCGGGCTTCGGCGGGACGCAGCGCCTCAGCCGCCTCGTGGGCGCCATGCGGGCGCGCGAGCTGATCTTCACGGGCCGCACGTTCGGGGCCGAGGAAGCCGTTCGTCTGGGCCTCGTCCTGGAGTCCGTGCCCGCGGGCACGGCGCTGGAGCGGGGACGGGAGCTGGCCGCCACCATCGAGGCCCAGGGCCCCATGGCCATCCGGTGGGCCAAGCGCGCCTGCCAGCTCGCCGACGAGCTCAACATCGAGGTGGGACTGCAGGAGGAGGCGAAGTTCTTCGGACGCTGCTTCGACACCACGGATCAGACCGAGGGCATGACCGCCTTCGTAGAGAAGCGCGCCGCCCAGTTCACCGGCGCCTGAGCCCCGTCAGCCTGCGGGGACCTGCTGCTCGATCAGCAGCGGGTCCAGCCCGCCCTTGCGGTCCAGGGCGTGCAGATCGTCGAAGCCCCCCACGTGCACCGTGCCGACCCAGATCTGGGGCACGGTGCGCTGCCCGCCGGTCTTCTTGACCAGCGCTTGGCGGCCCTCCCAGTCGCCGTCCAGGTTGATCTCCGTCACCGGCACGCCCTTCTTCTGCAGGAGCATCTTCGCCCGCACGCAGTAGGGGCAGAAGGTGGTGGTGTACATCGTCACCTGACCGGCCTGTTCGGACATCGTCGCTCCTCGGGGGGCAGAAAGGGTAGGGCTGCCCGGGCGGGCGATCCAGGGGCTCAGCCGCCGGACTCGTCCCCGTCGCTGGATCGGCCGCCCGCCACGACCGCGGCGATCTCCACGAGGCCCCAGTCGCGGGTGGATCCGCCCGACAGCGGCCCGTCGGACACGGTGCCCAGCGCGTCTTGAGGGGTGGGAGGGGGCCGGGTGGTCAAGCCGGCGACGTCGGCCAGCTCCCACTCCTGGCTCGTCTGTCCCGACAGGGGCGTGGGGTCGTCACGCAGGAAGTCCGTGAGCACATCGGGTCCGGGCAGCGGCGCCGGCAGGCCGTCGTAGCTCCGGTTGGCCGACAGGGACTGTCCGGCCAGGTCCTGCAGCCACACGACCTCGTCCCGGGCGATCAGGTCGGCGTCGATGTGCCGGGGCCGGGGGCTGTCCGTGAGCTGCAGGGTGTGGGCGGCGGGCGCGGCCATGACGGCGTCCGCCGCAGCCAGCCAGGTGCCCCGTGGGGGAGGGCCGCCATCCCGGAGCCAGGCGGCCTCGGCGGCCTCGGCGGTCTGGGGGAAGCAGTCCAGCAGGCCGGGTTCGCACAGGCGCTCGCCGTCCTCGACGAGCACGAGCACCGCCGTCAGGCGCCCGTCGGGCTCCACGATGTTCCAGCGTTCGAACACAAGCGCCATGGGCCTCCCCCGGTTTGCCGGTGCATCATTCCGCAAAACGGCGCCGCCGGCATCCCCGAGCCCGCCTCAAAAGGAGCGGGCGCCGCGGGGAATCAGTCGTAGGTCAGCCAGAGCTGGTCGAAGTCGCCGGCCAGATCGCCGACCTCGAAGAGCACGTCGACCCGCTCGCCGCAGCGCAGGTTGCTGTCCTGCTCCCAGACCAGCCCGCCCCAGACCCCGTCGCCCTCGTCGACGAGTCCGAAGTCGTCGAGCAGCACCTCGCTGTCGTCCACGTAGACGAACACGTCCACGAACCAGATGTCGTCCAGGCCGTCCGGATCGTCCACGGTGGCCTGGAACTCCCAGTAGTAGTCGCCCGTGGCGGCGCTGAAGGCGCACTCCCACCAGGTCTCGTCGAAGCCGTCGAGCACCCAGGGCGTGGAGTTGGTGATCACGGGCTCCACGATGTCGTCGTCGTCGTGGTCGTCCACGAAGACGAAGCACCCCTGAAGGCTCAGCAGGGGGAGCGCCAGCAAGAGGGCGGCGGCGGTCTTGTTCATCAGGTCGTTGCGGCTCATCGAGTCCTCCACGGTCGGGGTCACTGTTCCTTCGGACGGAGGCCGCGGCTCGGATATTCGGTGGGGGGCCTGAGATTCGCGCGTCGACGTCGGTGGGGGGCCTCGCCCCACCGGTTCCGCGCGGTCAGGAGGCGCGGTGCGCGCGGGCCTTCTTGAAGTCGACGAGGGCGACGATCTCCTCCACGTCGCCCTCGTCAAGGCCCTCGGCCCGGAGCGCGTCGGCCAGGCTGGAGGGCGGCACATCGAGCCGCTCCACCATGCGCTCCCGCAGCTCGCGGTCCACCAGGCTGACCGAAGACACATCCTCCGCCTCGGCGCTGTGGCGCACGTGCACCGTCAACGTCGGCAGGTCCAGCCACCAGGAGACGAAGCGTTCGCGAGCCCACGGGAGAAACTCCTCGGCCTCCTCCTCGAACCACCAGGGGTCCAGGTCCTGGCTGCGCCGCACCGCCTTGAGGACCCGGTCGCGCAGGCGCCGGGGGGCCTGACGGTCCCGCTGCAGGGCCGGGAGCAGGGCGTAGTCGAGCAGGGTCTGGAACACGATCCGCTCCACGGCGGTGCGCTGGCCCCGCTCGAGCTCCGGGCGCATCACCTCGGGGTTGGCGCAGGTGGCCAGCAGCAGGCGGCGCAGGCGCGGCAGTTCGGCGGGCGGCGGCTCCAGCAGCACCCGCGCGACCGTGCTGCTGCGCACGTCGCGGAACTTGGTGGCCAGGAGCTCGCGGCCGTCCAACCGCAAGACGCGGGCGATCTCGAGCAATCGCTCGTCCGAAGGCATGCGCTCGCCGCGCTCCACCATGCCGATGAAGTTGCCGTTGGCCAGGCCCAGCGTGGCGCCCACCTGGGCCAGGGTGAGGCGGAGCTCCCGCCGGCGGTTCTTCAGCAGCAGGCCCAGCTTGGTGGTCGACATCGGCGCTCTCCGTGCCTCGATCATACTTCCAGGTGGGCAAAAAACAAGTGTGTGTGATTCGTGTTGACAGCATACTTGTAAGTGTGGTCCGGTGATCGGGTCGCAGGGCGGAGCGGCGGACACGGAGGCCCGGGTGGTCGTGCACCTGGATCCCTCCCCGGCCGCTCGCCGTTCCGTCCTGCGACGCCCGCCCGGGAGGCTCCATGAACACCCACCGTGACGACTCCGCACTCCTGTCGGCGCTGGCCACTGCGGCCCCCATCTTCGCGCTCCTGGTGCTGCTCCGATTGACGGCATCACCGGTCCTGCCGCCGGCCGCCGCGCCGACCACCCTGGTGGTGACCGTGCACGAGGGGGGCTGGGCGCTGCACGTGGGCCCGCCGCCATCACCGGGGCTCCTGGGATCGCGATCCACCTGGGTGCCGCGCCTCAGCGATGCCGGTGGGGAGGGCACCCTGCTCCGTCGGGCGGCCCGGGACCTCTTGCCCGGGGGGGCGCACGGCGGCCTGCGCGTGGAACCGGGGCCCGGGGCGGACGCGACCTCGCTTCGATGGACGCGATCGGCCTTCTCGGGGCTGCAGCCGACGGTCCCCCCCCACGCGTTGGCGAGCGCTCAGCCGGTGCGCCTGGGCGCGCTCCGCGCGGGCTCCACCAGGTAGGAGCGCAGCGTCCGCAGCGGCGTCCAGGGGCCGTTCGGCCTGCAAATCCAGGTGAGCGCGGCCCCGGGGCGTAGGGGGCGGGCGAGCCCGATCGATCGCCCCCAGCGCCCCCAGGAGCAGCTTTTGATCGCGCTGCAACAGGACCGCAACAACCGGGAGCCGATGGTGGCGCAGGCGCGCCCGATTCTTCCCTTGCCGGGCGTTGCATTTGCCTTCAAGATCCGCGCGTTCAACCCAGGGGAGTGGGGCCGAACACCGGAGAGACGATGAAGACCTCGATTTCGCTGCCTGGCTGGATCCGACCCACCGCCGCCCTCGGCTCGCTCGCGGCCCTGTCGCTGCTGGGCACCGCGTGCGAGGAGCAGACGCTCTCCGCCCTCAGCCCGGACTTCAACATCGTGTGGCCGGAAGAAGCCGGGTTCGACGTCGCCGACTTCGGCGCGTCCGTGCTCAGCTTCGGCACCGTCACCACCGGCGACTTCGCCACCATCGACATCACGCTCAGCAACCCGGGGTCCGCCACCCTGGAGTTCTGCGACATGTACCTGGCGATCGTGACCTTCACGGAAGACGGGGCCGTGGACAGCCACCTGCGCGTGGACGCGGACCCGGAGCTCGCCCTCAACGTCGACGAGGAGCTGGACCTCACCACCATCGGGGTCGGCGACGCCTACACGGTGGCCCTGGCGTTCAACCCGCTGTTCGGCAACGCCCTGGCGGACAACCTCCACCTGGTCGTCAAGCACGAGATCAACTGGAGCTGCGCCAACGACGAGGGCACCGGCCTGTACGTCCCCATCGTGGGCGAGGGATTCGGCAGCCCCCAGCCGGACATCTACAGCAAGCCCGAGGAGGTGGACTTCGGCACGCTGCTCCTGGGCGACACCTCGCCGGTGCAGGACGTGCTCATCGGCAACGCCGGCCCCGGCGAGCTGACGGTCAGCAGCGTCTTCCTGGACGACGACACGCACTTCAGCCTGGACGAGGGCACGGCCATCAACGGCTACGCCACCGGAGACACGGGCTTCCTCCATGTGCGCTACGCGCCGGCCGCCCAGGGCAACCACAGCGCGGTCATCACCGTGGTGAGCGACGACCCGGACGAGCCCCAGCTGCTCATCCCCATCTACGGCACCGCGGATCCTGAGGAGCTTGGCAAGGGCCCCGTGGCCATCTGCGGCCTGGACTTCAACTCGGCGCCCTTCCAGGCGGTGGCCTTCGACGGGAGCGCGTCCTACGACCCCGACGGCCTGCCCTTGACCTACACCTGGATCCTCAACGCGCCTCCCGGATCCGGCGCGGTGCTGTCCAACTTCAACAGCGCCACGCCCAGCACCACCCTGGACCTGGCCGGCGACTACACCGCCACGTTGACCATCGCCAACACCAACAACCAGACCGACTCCTGCGACCAGACCGTGACCGCGGTGCCGAACGAGAACTTCCGCATCGAGATGTTCTGGGGGCAGACCGACGACATGGACCTGCACCTGCTCAACGTCAACGGCGGCCAGCCCCGCACCGACGACGACTGCTACTTCGCCAACTGCAACACCAGCAGCGCCTGGTCCACGCCGCCTGACTGGGGCGTTCCGGGCGTGACGGCGGACGACCCGGGCCTGGACCTGGACGACATCCAGAACACGGGGCCGGAGAACATCAACATCGTGGCGCCCGCGGGCCCGCCCTACGACGGCGAGTACATCGTCTTCGTGCACGACTACTCGGGCAGCACCACGGACACCATGGGCCCCAACGACGTGACGGTGAACATCTACCTCAACGGCATCCTGGCCCAGACCTTCTCGTTCCAGATCAGCGGGGACAACGACGACTACTACGTCGCCCGGATCCACTGGCCCACGGGCGTGATCACCGCCTGCAACGGCGTGGCCACCAGCCCCGCGGCGGGCTGCCCCTGAGTTGAGCGGCTCCGGCCGCGCCCCTCTACAAGGCCCCGGCTTCGGCTGGGGCCTTGTGCGTTGGGGGCTGTCGCGGGTCGTAGGGGAGAGCGGGCAGGAGCACGGGCCGGGGACCCCACTCGGATCGCCCTACGGCCCGCGCTTCAGCTCCGTGCGCCCGGGAAAGCTGCGGCCGGGGTCCAGCGACAGGTTGCGCGGCTCCTCCGTCACACCGCGCAGCGTGACGCTGGCCTCCTCCTCGGTGAGGACCAGGCGCTGCACGCGCACGCGATCGCCGATCTTCATGCGGATCATCACCGGGGCGAGCATGGGCAGGGGCGCGGCGTCGGGGCGGCCGTCATCGATCCGGCCGGTCAGCACCAGATCCCAGGTGCCGTCCGCCGCCTGGGCCGTGGTCCAGCGCACCCGCGCCACGGGATCCTGCGGCGTGGCGTAGATCCAGCCGTAGTAGAAGCGCCGCAGGTCCTGGCCGCTGACCGACTGGCTCTGAAGCACGAAAGAGGCCGTGGTGAGGCTCTGGCCGCCGTAGCTGCCGACGAGGCGGGTCAGCAGGTCGCGGGCGTTGGCGTCGCCGATGAGGGTGCGCAGCATGTGCAGCACCAGGGGCCCCCGCATGCGCCGGTTGGCGTCGACCCAGCCCGAGGACTCGTCCAGCCAGACCGCGCCGATGGGCCAGTCGGCGGTCGTCTGCCCGTAGCTCTCGACCCGGTTCATCGTGTCCTCCAGCGTCAGGCGAAGGGCCTTGATCTGGGCGCCGCAGCGGGCGGCCACCTCCGCCACGGCGAAGGCATCACACACCGCCCAGGTGCGCAGCGCCTCCGTGAGCCACGCGTCGTGCCCGGTGCGACCGTCCATCCACGCGCCGATCCACTGGCCGGCCAGGGCGTCCAGCAGCCTCACCCGGCCTGCGGGCGTGGTCACGCTCTGGTTCGGCGGCGCGTCGACCCGCCCCAGGGGGATGACGCCCACCGGGTCGCCGGCGAAGTTGTTCACGCCGCGTTCGACGATGTCGAGCTCGTCCCAGGGACAGGGACCCAGGACCGACTCCAGCCGGTCCAGCCACAGGTAGACGTTCTCCGCCAGGGACAGCAGGTTCGGCGCGGGGGTGCGGGGGGAGCGGTAGATGCGCAGCACCGGCAGCCCCTCCCGGGGGGGCGCGTGCACCGTCACGTCGGCGTCCACCAGGAACACCGACCCCCGCTGCACTGGCTGAGCGCTCCGGCTGACGATGCGGCGGCTGGTGCCGTCGTCCTCCTCCTGGATCTGCTTGCCGGTGGTCGCCGCCCGCCAGAAGCGGGGCATCACCGCCACCAGCTCGAAGTCGTGGCGGTCGGTGGTTGGGGTCCGCGGGTACCAGTCCCAGCCCGCCAGGGGCGAGATGGCGGTCTCCCCCACGGGCTCGATCACCTGGCCCTGGTGGCGCAGCCGGAGCGTGACCGCCTCAGCCGGCTGGATGTCGCGGTCGAAGTGAACGAACACCCGATCGCCCACGCGAGACCAGGCCACGGCGGCGACCTGCTCGTCGTCCGTCGCGCCGCCGCCGGCCAGCACCTCGCCGACCCCCCGCAGGTCGATCTCCGCCCAGGCGGGCGAGAAGCTGCGGTGACGCCCTTCGGCCAGGCTCAGCATCAGCGTGCGGGTGGGCTCAGCGGACACCAGGTGGAGGGTGCTCACGATCTCCACGGAGGAAAGGTCCTTGCCGGCGAAGGTGGGCTCCACGAGCAGGCTGAGGCTCGCCGCCTGGAGGTCCCACGCGAGCGCTGGGCGCTCTTCGGCGAAGGGGCTGCCCTGGGCCGCCATCGTCGACTCCGACGGCAGGTCGGCCACCTGGAGGCCCCGAGCAGACCCCACCGACCGCCGCCGCCACACCACGGGGTTGGGCCAGCCGAAGCCGCCGCCCAGGGTCCGTTGGTAGGCCAGCCAGGGCGACGTGATCTCCGCGCCGTTCTTGCGCTGGCGCTCCATGCCCAGCAGCCGGAGGTCCGCGAAGAGGCCGCCCAATTCGGGCGAGGGCGCCCAGAGGATCTCCCCCGCCGGGTGCTGGTCGCGGCCGCTCTGCCGCTTGGGATCGAAGGCGCCCAGCCGGGCCTCGGCCAGAGCACGCAGCGCCAGGGGAACGGGCGCATCGGACCAGGGGCCGTCGGCAGGCTCCCGCCCGGCGAGGGGCGCCGCCTGGGCCAGGATCTCCTCCAGGGCACCGTCGCTGCTGACCAGCACCAGCGCGTCCAGCTCGTTGGGCCCGGGGAGGTTGGTGTAGAGGTTGTGCAGGATGTGGCCGCGCTCGGGGCCGGGATCCCGAACGTCGACGCGCCCCTCGCCCTGCCACACCAGGCCGACCAGCTGGTCGCAGGCCTCCAGGCCGATCAGCTGCCCGGGGCCCAGGTCCA
>CALCXL010000412.1 GCA_937907595.1 uncultured Pseudomonadota bacterium | reverse complement strand
CGACTTCGACGCGGCCCTCCAGCAGGCCCTGGGCTCCGCCGGCGCGAAGCTGCTGCGGCGGGCGATCGCCGGAGGCCCGCCCGTGGCCTTCGTGGGCGGCTGGGTGCGGGACGCCCTGCGCGGGGTGCCGTCGGGGGACGTCGACCTGGCCACCGCCGACCCCGACGCCTTCGTGGCCCGCCTGCGCGCGGCCGGCAGCCGCAAGTCGGTCTGCCTGGACGCGGTGCGGCGGACCTGGCGGGTGGTGCTGCCCGGCGGCCTGTTCGTCGACGTGAGCGGGCTCAAGGGCCGGGACCTGGAGGAGGACCTGCACGCCCGCGACCTCACCCTCAACGCGATCGCCTGGGTGCCGGGCCGCGGCCTCGTCGACCCCCTGGGCGGGGCGGAGGACCTGAGCGCGGGCCGCTTGCGCCTCGCGTCTCCCACGGCCATCGACGACGACCCCCTGCGCGCCGTGCGGGTGGTGCGCTTCGCCGTCCTGTTGGGCCTGGAGCCCGATGAGGGGCTGCGGAGGCTCCTGCGCGACGCCGACCTGGGCCGGGTGGCCGGCGAGCGGATCCAGGGCGAGGTCGCGCGGATCCTGCTCGCGCCCGAGGCTCCGAGGGGGGTGGCGCTGCTGGCCGACTGCGGCTTGCTCGGGGTCCTGCCGCCCTGCGACCCCGAACGCTTCGCCCGCGCGCTCTCGGTCGACTGGAGCGCGCCCCCCCTGGCCCGCGTCCTGCGCCACGCCCGCGCCGAACCGAACGGTGAGCTGGGCCTTCGCCTGGGCTGGCTGCTCCGGCCCGGCGCGGTGGCTCCGCTCCTCTGGCAGCGGCGCTGGCCCCGCAAGATCGCGCAGCGCGCCGACGTGGTGGCCAACGCCGCCGATCTCCCCGCCGCCGTCGACGACCCCGAGCGCGCCGCCCGCCTCACCGGCTGGTCCTGCGACGCCGCGTTCGCCCTCTGCGGCCTGGCGCCGGACGGAGGTCCCCAGGCCGTCGCCCCCTACCTGCGCCTGCTGGACGAGGCCGCCGGCTACCGCAACCCCCGCGATCTGCCCGTGCCTCCCCTGCCCCGCCCGCTGCTGGCCGCCGGCGCCATCCAGCGGCGCCTGGGCGAGGGCCCGCAGGTGGGCGAGGCCCTCAGAGAGCTCCTTCGCCAGCAGCTGCTCGGCGCGCTCACCACGCCCGAAGAGGCGCACGAGTGGCTGGAGTCTCGCTGAGGGGGATCGGCCAGGGCCGGGGAGCCAGGGGCTCTACAGCTCCCAGTAGTACAGGCAGAAGAGCTCGTGCTGGCCGGCCAGGACCTCGTCGGACCCGCTGCCTTCCCCGCCCGGCTCGTCGGGCTCCCACTCCTTCGGCTTCGCCGCGAAGAGCATCTGGAAGCCCTCGCTCTCGCCCAGCTCGGGGCTCCAGCGGGTCTGCACGCCGTGGGTGTAGCCGTCGTCGGCCAGGGCGGCCACGTCGGGGTCGTCGGCGGGGAGAGGACCCCAGGCCAGCGTGAAGGCGCGCTGCTCCCAGTCGACGTCGTCGCAGGTGGTCGACGCCTCGTCCTCCACCCGGGCGCGGCCCTCGAACTGGTACTCGCAGCCCACGCAGGCGTCGGACACCTCGACCGCGACCAGGTCCAGCTCTTCCCAGATCTCGCAGGTCACGTCGGGGTCGGCGACGACCGACGGGTCCTGGGACGTGAACATCCACCGCACGAACCCGCGCAGACGGCCGTCCTGGGGCTCCACCAGCGAGAAGCCCTGCATGGCCAGGTACTCGCCCGAGCCGGAGCTGCCCTCCACCCGCTGGTCGCAGCCCAGCAAGCAGCAGAGGACCCCGAGGATCGCTACTCGGTGAAGCACAGGGTCATGGACCAGCACGCCAGCGTGTCGTTGTTCACGACCGTGGCGGGGGTCTGGCGGAGGAAGGCCTCCCGCACGCAGGGGGCCTCCACGTCCGAGGGCACGCGCGGCGTCTCCGCGTTGGGGTACACGCCGAAGAAGCCGTTGAGCTCCTCGTCGTCGTAGAACTCCAGCGGGTTCCAGTTGGAGCGGCCGAAGCGCTCGGCAGGGCCGGCGGCGCCCGTGGGCTCGAAGTCGCCGGTCAGGAACTCGTAGGTGCTGTCGCGGCCCGCGCTGCCGTCCAGGGGGAAGAAGCCGAAGTCCATCATGGCGACGGTCGGCGCGCCCCGGGCCCGCAGCTGGGCGCAGTCGGAGTCCACGAAGGCGGGGGCCAGCGTGTAGTTCTCCGAGCAGCCCGTGCAGCCGACGTCGGTGGAGTCCAGGTCGCTCTCCACCCAGCCGACCACGTCGTACTCGCCCAGGCAGATGTACTGGCTGTTCTGCGAGTTGGTGGAGTACAGCACCTCCATCGTCCCGTGGACGGTGAGATCCCGCTCGATGGGCGCATCGGCGATGTCCGGGTGATTCTCCTCCAGGGCCAGCGGCGTCTCAGCGCAGCCGACCAGAAGCACAAACACGAACGATATCAGGTGCTTCGATCCCACAGGGGCCTCCAACAGACCGCGGACGTTACCACGCAGCGGCATCCTGCCTGCTCCACGCCGGAGGATCGAGGGCTTTGAGCTTTGCGCCGCAGGATCAGTCGAGCATGGCCCGAGCCGCCTTGAGCAGCTCCAGCCGATCCCGGGCCGACGAGTCGTCGGGGTTGAACTTCAAGATGGCCTGGTACTCCTTGATGGCCCCGTCGAAGTTCTTCTCCTTCTCGTGGATGCGCGCCAGGTTGTACCGGACCTCCGTGTCCCGGGGATCGTCCGTCAGGATGACCTTGTACTCCGCCTTGGCGTGCTCGTAGTCGTCCAGCTTGTAGTAGGCGTAGCCCAGGTTGTAGTTCAGATCGAGGGACTCGAAGCCCAGCTCCCGGGCCTTCGTGAAGGCCGCCAGCGCCTTGTCCCAGTCCTTGTCGTCCAGGGCGTTCTCCCCCTTGCGGAAGTACTCCTTCTGGTCGCGGGCCCGCTTCGCCTCTGCCTCGGCCGCGGCCTTCAGCTTCTCCTGCTCGGCGGCGATGGCCGCCTGCTTGACGTCGCTGCGCACGAAGCCCGAGTAGCCCACGAACTGGATGCGCGCGCTGTCGCCCACCTGGAAGCGGGGCTCCTCGGTGGAGAGCTTGAGCACCGGGTCCAGGGCCACGTACGTCTTCAGCTTCTTGGAGTCGATGAAGGACTTCTTGGCCTGGTAGCCGCGGTCCCAGTCCTCGTAGGCGTCCGCCGTCCAGGCCTGGACCTCGTACTTGCGGCCGTAGAGCAGGCCGCCGTCTGCCTTGAGGCGCAGGTCCCAGATCTTGGCGTAGGTGTCCGTCAGGCGGGTGCCGGTGTCGATGACGTACTGGTAGATGAGCACCCGGTCGGCGCTGGCGCTGATCCCCAGGGGGATCTTCTGGGACGCCGAGGGGTACACGAACTCGCCGGACTTCCGGTCCGACGCGATCTGGATGTAGTCGAAGAACTCGCGCATCACGAGGCTGTCTTCGATGCCCATGGTCTGGCCCAGCAGCGTCTCGCAGTTGGCGCAGTCCACCGCGATCTCGTACCAGTTGCCGGACACGCCGCTGCGGGAGGGCTCCGGGGGGAGCTCCTTCTTGACCTTCTCCTCCTTGACGACCTCCTTCTTGACCTTCTCGCCCTCAAAGGACCAGTCGTCGACGTCGTCCTCGTCGGTGCGGGTCGGATCCAGGTCCGGATCGTCCTCCTCCTCGTCCTCGTCCTGGGCGACGGCGAGGGCCGGCGTGAGCAGGGAGAGCGCCCACAGCAAGGCCCACAGGTGGGCCCAGGAGGGTCGGCGTCTCTCGATTCGGTCGATCGCAGTCATCGTCTTGATCCCGAGTCAGGGGCGCATGGCATCACGGGGGAACGTGTTGCACCGGCGGTGCAAGAAAATAGGAAAAAGCGTGGTCGTGTCAACCAGTTCGGCCGGGGGAGCCGGGCTGGCCGGTCGAGGGTAACGCGTTCCATTCCCCTGGGATCGACCGCCTGCGGGCGAGGAGACGGTCACGCACAAGCCTACGGTGGGCCAGAACACTTCGCGATGCGGGGCTCTACACTTCTTCGCCATGGCTCTCGAACACCCGCCGCAGACGCCGGGCTCCCTGCAGGACCCCGCCTTCGTCCTCCACCTCCTGCGGCACATGCTGAAGGCGCGAGCCGTGGAGGAGCGCTGCATCCTCAACGTGCGCCAGGGCATCCAGCCAAAGTTCTTCAGCGCCTACGGGAACGAGGCCGGCTCCGTGGGCACGGCGGCCGCGCTGATGCCCCAGGACGTCCTGGTGCCCATGCACCGCAGCCTGGGCGCCCACCTGGTGCGCGGTCACAGCCTGCGCGACATCTTCCTGCAGGCCTTCCTCAAGGCGGACGCCCACACCCGCGGGCGTGACACCGGCCTGCACCTGGGGCGCGACCGCACCAACATCATCGGGATGATCAGCCCCCTGGGCTCCATGAACGTGGTGGCCGGCGGCATCGCCTGGGCGGAGCGCCACCTCGGCCGCGACGTGGTGACGATGGCGTACATCGGCGACGGCGGCACCAGCCTGGGCGTGTTCCACGAGTCCCTCAACTTCATCGGCGTGCACCGCCTCCCCGTGGTCACCGTCATCGAGAACAACCAGTGGGCCTACGGCACGCCCAACGAGTTCCAGTTCGCCTGCGAGCGGCTGGCCGACCGCGGACCGGGCTACGGCATGCCCGGCGTGCAGGTGGACGGCACCGACGTTCGAGCGGTCTACCAGGCGTCGCAGGAGGCGGTGGAGCGGGCGCGGCGGGGCGACGGGCCCACGCTGATCGAGTCGGTGACCATGCGCATCCGCGGGCACGCCGAGCACGACAACCAGCACTACGTGCCCCCCGGCCTCATCGACGAGTGGAAGAAGAAGGACCCGGTGGAGAAGTTCGTGGCCTGGATCCGCGACGAGGGCCTGCTGCCCGACGTGGACATCGACGCCCTCAAGGCCGGCATCGACGCCGAGGTGCTGGCCGCAGTGGACGACGCGCGCGGCGCCCCGGAGCCCGAGGTCTCCAGCGCGACGGTCGGGGTCTTCGCCGGGGACGGAGGCGACGATCTGCCCCAGGCCGACAACGGCAGCACCGTGACGGTGGGGGTCGATCACGCCCAGGTGGCCGAGGCCGCCGCCCGGGCCGCGGTGGCCTGCAAGGGGGACGCGCCCGTGGCGCTGCCCGACGTCGGCCAGGAGGTCACCTACCTGGAGGCCATCCGCGAGTGCATGCGGCACCGCATGAAGGAGGACGCCCGCTTCCTGATGGTGGGCGAGGACGTCGGCCTCATGGGCGGCGCCTTCCGCGTGACCGAGGGCTTCCTGGGCGAGTTCGGGCCCGCGCGGGTGCTGGACGCCCCCATCGCCGAGTGCGCGATCCTGGGCGGCGCGATCGGCATGGCGATCCGCGGACTGCGCCCCATCGCGGAGATGCAGTTCAGCGACTTCGTGGCCAGCGGCTTCAACGAGCTGGTCAACAACGCCGGCACCTTCCGGTACCGCGTCGGCGTCGGCGTGCCCATCGTGGTGCGGCTGCCCGCGGGCGGCGGCCTGGGCGTGGGGCCCTTCCACTCCCTGAACCCGGAGGCCTGGTTCGCCCACACCCCGGGCCTGAAGGTCGTCATCCCGTCGACGGTGGAGGACGCCTGGGGCCTGATGAACGCGGCCCTGGACGATCCCGATCCCGTGCTCTTCCTGGAGCAGAAGTACTACTACCGCCGCCTGAAGGCCCCCCTGCCTGCCCGCGACCACACGGTGCCCCTGGGCGTCGCCCGGATCGCCCGGGAAGGCACCGACGTCACCGTGGTGGCCTGGGGCGTGGGGCTGGAGCGGGCCGAAGAAGCGGCGGAGCGGCTGGCGCAGCAGGGGACCTCGGTGGAGGTCATCGACCTGCGATCCATCGTGCCCTGGGACCGGCAGACCATCGCCGCCAGCGTGCGCAAGACGTCCCGCCTGATGATCGTGCACGAGGCCCGGCGGACCTGCGGCTTCGGGGCCGAGATCGCCGCGTGGGCCTCGGACGAGCTGTTCCAGTGGCTGGATGCGCCGGTCAAGCGACTGACCTCCGCCGACGTGCCCATGCCGTCGCACAAGGAGCTTGAGAAGGCCGTCACCCCCCAGGCCGACGACGTGCACGACGCCTTGCAGAGCCTGCTCGCTTGGTAAATCCCTGACATTTCCTTGCGTTGACTTCGCTTTCCGGCAACGCATAGGATGCCGCGACTCGGACGAGAAGGTGCCGCTTCGCCGGCTTCGGACCGGCACCCACAAAGCCTACGAGGAACCGATGATCCGTCGATCGATCCCGCTGCTCATGCTGGTCCTCCTGACCCTCTCCGCCGCGCCCGCCTTCGCGCAGGCCGTCCCCACGCTGACGCTCGGAGCGTCCGCCTCGGTGAGCCTCATCCCCCCGGGTGAGATCCAGGCCGACGGCAAGCGGATCTCCCTGAACCTGCTGGTGGCCGACGAGAACGGGCGCCTGGCCAACGGGGTCAAGTTCAGGGGCTCGGGCGTGTCCGCGGGCCGCCTGGACGGCGAGTGCAGCCAGGTGGGCCCCGGCCTCTACGCATGCGCCTACACCACTCCTGAAGGCACCGGCGACGGCAGCGCGGAGCTGAAGGTCAAGGCGAAGCTCGAGTCGGGCACCAGCCTCACCGCCAGCTACCAGTTGGCCCTGACGGGCAGCACGCGAGCCGGCGTGGCCTTCAACGCCGAGCCGGCCAAGCTCGTCCTGGGCCGCGACGTCGCCTCCGCACTGACCTTCACCCTGACGGACTCCCGCGGCACACCGGTGCCCGGACTGACCCTCAAGGCCCACAGCAACGCCGGCACCGTCAGCGACATCAAGAACGCGGGCGGCGGCAACTACAGCGCCACGTTCACGGCCCCCACCACGCCCTTCCCCCAGGTCGCCGTGATCTCCGTGTGGGCCCTGGAGGACCCCGAGGGCATCAACGGCTTCTTCCGCGTGCCGCTCATCGGCGCCGTCAAGTACCCGGTGGAGACCGGCCGCCCCAACTCCTCGCTGGTGTTCACGGTCGGTGAGACCACGTTCCCCGCGGTGCAGGCCAACGCCACCGGCCGCGCCGAGGTCCCCATCGAGGTGCCGCCCGGCGTCTCCATCGCCAAGGTCAAGCTGACGGAGGCGGGAGGCGCCACCAGCGACCTGCAGATCGACCTGCAGGTCCCCCCCGCCAACCGCCTGGCTGTGGGCGGCCTGCCGGACTTCATCCCCGCCGACGGCGAGTCGGAGGCGAAGATCTCGCTGTTCGTGGTGGACCCGCGCGGTCGCCCCGCCGACGGTCAGACCATCTCGCTGACCGCCAGCCAGGGCAAGGTCACCAACATCAAGTTCGTGGGCGACGGCCGCTACGAGGCCATGTTCAAGGCCCCCGCCCTGGACTCGGCCACCCGCGTGCGCCTGACCGCGGCCATCACCGGCGAAGAGGCCGTGAGCACGCAGACCTTCGAGCTGGGCCTGGAGCCCGGCGTGCCCGGCGAGGTCCAGCTCTCCGCCGCCCCCGCGCAGCTCACGCCAAACGACAAGAAGGTGACCCTCACCGCCAAGCTGCTCAACGACAAGGGGCAGCCCTTCGGCGGCTCGCAGTCGGTCGTCTTCCGCACCGCCGAGGGCCCGGTCAACAACCCCAAGGTGGGTGGACAGGGCGTCTTCACGGCGGAGCTGCGGGTGGTCTGGAACCAGCGCATCCGGGTGCAGGCCCTGGCCGCCATCCGCGGCAACCGCCAGCCCGTCTCCCAGATCGTGGCGCTGCCCCTGGACGACCAGGTGCTGACCAACCAGAAGATGCCCCTCTCCGTGATCACCCTGGACCGCTACGGCAACCCGGTGGCGGACGTGGCGGTCAACGTGTCGGTGCGCTCGGGCGGTGGCCAGGTCACGGGGTCGGTGCAGACCGACGCGCGTGGCATCGGCACCGTGCTCTTCAGCGCGGGGCAGCTGGCCGGGCTCGCCCTGATCGACTTCGTCGCCGGCGACGCCTCGTACAGCGCGCCGGTCTGGCAGGGCACCGACTACACCCGGGGCTTCGAGTTCAAGGTCAGCGGCGGCCAGCGGCAGGGCCGCACCTTGTCGAAGTGGAACAAGCTGCGCGGCGTCATCACCCTGGGCTCGGAGAAGAAGGACGAGCCCGTGGTCATCGCCCCGGCGGACACCGGCGCCAACCCCTGGGGCGCCACCGGCACCACGGACACCGCCCCGGTGGGCCAGGACAGCGGCTCGGTCTCCAAGGCCGGCGTGGCCTCGGACATCCAGCTCTCCGTCCTGCCGAGCTCGGTGCCCCTGACCGGCGGCACGGTCAACGTGCTGGTCCGCGTGGTGGACGGCAGCGGCATCCTGGTCCCGGGCGAGAACGTCATCCTCCTCTCCAACGCCGGCACGATCAGCAACAAGGTCGACAACGGCGACGGCACCTTCTCGGCCATCCTGACGGTGCCCCCGGACTCGGGCGTCGCCAGCGTTCAGGTCACGGCCACCCGGCCCGCCGGCGACGTCGCGTCCTTCGTCAACATCGCCGTGGGCGGCACCGCCGTCGCCGTGGTGGAGGAGCCCAAGAAGAAGGAGCCCAAGAAGAAGGAGCCCAAGGCCGCCGGTACGGTGGACGACGAGCGCCTCAAGCGCCGCTTCGCGCGGGCCGGCTTCTCGTGGCTCGCGGGCGCCTACACCTACGACGCCTCGCCCTGCGTGCCCGGCCAGGACGGCTGCGTCTCCCCCGCGGACACGGAGCTTGGCGGCTACGACTTCCTCAAGGCGGACGGCGACGCGCCCCTGACGGCCAACCTGGCGGTGGGCGGTGAGATCTACCCCCTCAAGGACCTGGGCGACTTCTTCAGCCTGGGCGCCGGCATCAACTACAAGCTGCTGACCTACCGCACGGACTTCCCGCTGGTCTCCAACCAGCCCGACGCCGACTACTGCACCCAGAACTTCTGCGACCAGATGTCCTTCCTGGACATCGAAGCGAAGCTCCGCTTCAGCCTGATCCGCGCGAAGGGCCCCCTGGATCTGACCGTCGCCCTCGGCTACGCCTACCAGGACGTGGTGGTCTTCCGACGCATCTTCCACCCCGCCGTGGGCACGGAAGCCGCGTTCACCAGCGAGGAGTTCGAGACGATCGAGATCAACTCCTTCCGCCTGGGCTTCGGCGCGGAGTACACGATCATCCCGCAGGTCCGTCCCCACGTGAACTACAACATGGACCTGGGCGGCCACATGGTCACGGCCGACGGCGTCACGGTCCCCATGGCCCCGGGCGTGGTCACCCACCACCTCAACGTCGGCGCCGGCTTCTTCCCCATCGGCCCCCTGATGATCGACGCCGCCTACGACATGTCGGTGCGCAGCCTGAGCCTCAACGCGGGCGACCACAACTGCGAGGCGGTCGGCGACCAGTGCGGCCAGATCGATGAGTCGGCGCACACGTTCAAGATCACCGCCGGCGTCGCCTTCTAGCCAGCTGCGGCTGCGGCCCTGCCCTCCCCCCTCGACTTCGGCCAGCCCGGCTGGTTCGCCCCGCCGGACGACGCGCGCTCCCTGCTGTGGGATCAGCCCGCCGTGCAGCGTCTGTGCGGGACCGGGGGCCTGGACCTGCGCCCGGGCCTGCAGGTGGCCGACCTGGGCTGCGGCTGGGGCTACCTGGGCCACCTCCTGCTGCCCTCCATCGCACCCGGCGGCCGCATCGACGGCTTCGACCTGGACGACGACGCCCTCGCCCTGGGCCGATCGCGGGCCCGGCAGGTGGGCGCCCGGGGCCTCCGCTTCGAGCCGGGGGCCGCCGCATCCCTCGACGTCGACGACGACCGCTACGACCGCGCTGTCTGCCAGACCCTGCTGATCCACCAGGGGGACCCCCTCCGGGTGCTCCAAGAGATGGTCCGCATCGTCCGACCCGGAGGCCTGGTGGGCGTCATCGAGCCGGACGCGGCCCTCGCCGACGCGGGCATCGACGACGGCATCGAGACCGACGCGCAGAACCGGGACCGGCGGGCCGTGGCCGCGGTCCTGCGCTCAGGGGCCCAGGCCGTCGGCGCGGGGGACCACGGCCTCGGGGCCCGCCTGCCGGAGCTCTTCGCCGACGCGGGGCTGCAGGACGTTCGCGTTTGGCTCAACCCCACCGTCCTGCGCTGCATCCCGGGCGAACACGGGTCGGCCGAGGTCTGGCGCCGGGTGCTCCTCCGCCGCACCGAAGCCCGGGCATTCGCCGAGCGGTGGAAGGCCGACCACGCCCTCTTCGTCGCGGGCGGCGGGGACCCGGCGCTGTGGGAGCGCGCGCGGCTCGGTGCGGACGCTCTGCGCCGGGAGCGGCGGCGCCGCCTGCTGGACGGGACCTGGGCCGCGCGGCAGAGCCTGGGGCTCATGGTCTGCGTTGGCCGGGTCGGTTGACCTGCGCCCTGCTACATTTGCCGGCCTCATGCGACCCCTGCTCTGCCTCTGCGTCCTGCTCCTGCTGCCCGCCTGCACGGCGGAGCTGAAGGAGGAGAACAACGCCTTGTCCGCGCGGGTCCGGCTCCTGGAAGGCGAGCTGGCGGCAGCGGAGACGGCGCGCGGCGAGCTCGCCCTGCAGCTGGAGGACACGCGCATCCGCATGGTGCGCCTGGAGGCGGGGACGAAGTACGGATTCGACCTGCACGTGCCCCTGTGGGCGGTCCTGCACACGTCGATGGGGGAGATCGTCTGCGAGCTGTACCCGGCGGAGGCACCGCAGACGGTGGACAACTTCGTGCGGCTGGCCGAAGGCCGCAAGGAGTGGTTCGACCGCCCTGCGATGTCGATGGTCACGCGCAAGCTCTACGACGGCACCGTCTTCCACCGCGTGGTCGCCGATCGCTTCATCCAGGGCGGCGCCGTCACGGGGGAGTCCGACTTCTCCCCAGGTTGGTCCTTCGGCGACGAGCTCCACCCCGACCGCCCCATGGTGGCCGGCGCGCTGGCCATGGCCAACAACGGCCCCAACACCAACGGCTCGCAGTTCTTCATCACGGTCCGGCCCCTGCCCGACCTGGACGGCCTGCACACCGTGTTCGGCGGCTGCGAACCCCTGAGCGTGATCGCGGACCTCTCCCGCGTGCCGATCGAGGACCCCGAGTCCGAGCGGCCGGCCGTGCCGCCGGTGCTCCGTCGGGTCACCATCCACCACGGGGATCGCCCCGACCCCAGCCAGAATCTGTGAGGACGACCCCATGCGCGTTCAGGTGTTCCTGAAGACCCCCCTGTTCCGAGGCCACTACGGCGCCAACCGCGAGGGCGAGCTCAAGGCGACGGTGGTGGAGCTGGCCGGTGAGGCCATCGCCCGCGACGGGGGTCTCGAGCTGAACGTCGCCTCCCTGCACGACACCAAGGGGAAGCCCTGCGAGGCCCCCTTCAAGCGCATCTTCCTGCCCATGGGCAAGGTCGACTACTACGTGATCGTGCAGGAGTAGGCCGCCGCCAGCGCCACGGTCAGCAGCCAGGCAGCCACGCTCCCCGTCGCCCAGAGCAGGCCCGGGGACAGACCTGCGCGCCGCCGGGGCCGCCGGCCGAAGCGCAGCCCCGCCAGCGTGCCCAGGGGCCAGGCCAGGGCCCACCCCCAACGCCGGAGCAGCTCCGCCCCATCCACCCCCGACCGGCTCCCCCGGGGCGCGACCTCGCCCGAGCGCGCCCACAGCTCCGGGGTGGAGAGCTCCGCCGGCGGCACCCGCCAGCGCTCCAGGTCCGGGGTCCCCCAGCCGTCGCCCTCCGGCCAGATCGCGGCCTCGGCCCCCACCGGCGCGGGCAAGGCCCACCCCGGCACCCGCCCCAACCCGCTCGCCGCGGGCAGCGACAAGGCCCCGGCCAGCAGGCTCAACCCCAGCACCCCGGCCGCCAGCCGAGCCGGGGGATA
>CALCXL010000411.1 GCA_937907595.1 uncultured Pseudomonadota bacterium | reverse complement strand
GGATGGGCGGGCCCTCCCCGGCGAACATGCGCTTGGGGGCCTCCGCGTCGCGGCGGAACGGAAAGAGGCCGGCGGCGAAGGGGAAGCGACCGGGCAGGTTCTCCAGGTACAGCCACTGCAGCAGGTCGCCCTGGTCCCGGAAGGAGGGCGTGGCGACGCGGGGCAGGCTCAGCCCGGTCAGCGAGGTCCAGCGGGCGTCGACGACGATGTCCCGGCCCCGCACCGAGTAGGTGTACTGCTCCTGGGCGTACGCGACGTGGAGCGCCGGCCACTCCGCCAGCATGGCGCGGGACGTCTTGCTCAGGTCGGCGGCGAGGGCGTCCGCCCGCTCGGAGAGGGCGACGGCGCCGGTGATCTCCGCCGCGGTGCGCAGGGCCTGGACCTGGTGGGCGCGGTTCGCCTCCTCCTTCGCAAACTGCTTGTAGCTGCGCACGCAATCGGCGATCTCCGCCAGGTAGCGGGCGCGCTTGCCGGGGATGAGGGCCTCGTGGCGGGGGGTGGCGCGAATTCCCGGGTCCTGCAGCGTCGACGTCCAGCGATCGCTCCCCTCCCCGAGCTTGCGGATCAACGCGCAATAAAGCGCCGTGACGCCCGGGTCGTTGAAGCGGCTGGCGATGGTGCCGAAGATCGGCAGCTCCTCGTCCGTGGGCTCGGCGCCGAAGAGCTCGCGGTTGCGGCGGTACTGCTTGCGCACGTCGCGCAGGGCGTCGTCGCTGCCCTTCGTCTCGAACTTGTTGATCACCACCAGGTCGGCGAAGTCGATCATGTCGATCTTCTCCAGCTGGCTGGGCGCGCCGTACTCCGGCGTCATGACGTAGCCGCTGACGTCGACCAGATCGACGACCGCCGAGTCCCCCTGGCCGATGCCGGGCGTCTCCAGGATCACCAGGTCGAAGCCGACGAGCCGCAGGACCTCCACCACCTCCGCCGTGCAGGCCGGCGCCGTGCCCGCCCCTCGCGTCGCCAGGCTGCGCATGAAGACGCGATCGCTGCGCAGCGAGTTCATGCGGATGCGGTCGCCGAGCAGCGCGCCGCCGGAGCGACGCTTGCTGGGATCGATGGACACCACCGCCACGCGGCGGTCGGGGAAGTCGCGCAGGAAGCGGTTGAGGAGCTCGTCCACCAGGGAGGACTTGCCCGCGCCGCCGGTGCCGGTGAGGCCGACGATGGGCGCGGCGAGCGCGGGGTCCAGGGCGAGGGAGGCCTGGGCCTTCCAGGCGTCGAGGGCGGCGCTGAGGTCCGACGGCAGGCGGTCGCGGTTCTCCACCAGCGTGAGCAGGCGGGCCACGGTGACGGATCGCTCGCGGTCGACGTTGTCGAAGGCGCCGCCGCTGCGGGTCAAGACGGCGTCAACCTGCTCGACGGGGTCGAAGTCCGAGTGCTCCAGCAGGTGGTTGATCATGCCCTGCAGGCCCAGCTGCCGGCCGTCTTCGGGACTGTAGATCCTCACGATGCCGTACTCGTGCAGCTGCTCGATCTCCCGGGGCACGATCACGCCGCCGCCGCCGCCGAACAGCCGGATGTGGCCGGCGCCGCGCTCCTCGAGCAGGTCCTTCATGTACTTGAAGTACTCGTTGTGGCCGCCCTGGTAGGAGCTTACGGCGATGGCCTGCGCGTCCTCCTCCACCGCGGCGTCCACCACGTCGGCGGCGGAGCGGTTGTGGCCCAGGTGCACCACCTCCGCGCCGGTGGCCTGCAGGATGCGCCGCATGACGTTGATGGCGGCGTCGTGCCCATCGAACAGGGCGGCGGCGGTGACCACGCGCAGGGCGTGGCGGGGCTGGTACTTGGTGATGGCGACCATGCGAGCCTCTGCTTAGGGGAGCGTGGCGGAGAAGGAGCCGGCGCTGAGCGTCGTGTGGGCGCTGTTGTCCTGCAGGCCGGCCTCGAAGAAGAGGCAGCCCGTCAAGACCTGTCCGTCCAGGGCGGTGAGCTTGGCGTAGCCGCCGTCGCCGTGGTCGGTGTTGTAGGCCGACGAGTCCAGGGTGAGGGTGGCGTCGCCGCCGTCGTCGGAGCCTTCTCCCAGGGCGATCTCCAAGGGCAGGTCGTCCGCCGAGAAGGCCAGGACGTTGTCCTCGACCAGCCCGTCGGCCAGCTCGCTGTTCTCCAGGTCGGTGAACGTGGAGGCGGTGAGCAGGCGCAAGGACAGCGTGTTGTTGGAGTCCACGCGGAAGGTGATGTTCAGACCGCCGGCGTTGGTCACAGCGCCACCGGAGAAGGTCGCGTCCCAGCCGGCGCCGTCCACCGTGGCCTCCATCGTGTCCTCGGCGACGTCGCTGGGGGTGCAAGACCAGTCCTCCTCCTCTTCGACCGTGGGGCAGGCCGACAGGAGCAGGGCGAGGGGCAGGAGGAGTCGAAGCATGCGCCGTTCCTACCTGCTGCGCGCGCGTGAGGGAAGCCCGGGGAGCGGGCCGGCGGGGATCGGAGTGGAAGGCCCACCGAGGGGCACGATGGGGCACACTCGAGGCATGAACCGCTTCTACGCCGACCTGGCCCCCTGGTGGCCGCTGATCTCCAATCCGGAGGAGTACCGAGGGGACGCGTTCCTCTACGAGTGCACCCTGCGCGAGGCGGTGCGGGGGGAGCTGAGCAGCCTCCTGGAGCTGGGCTGCGGCGGCGGCAACAACGCGGGGCACTTCAGCGACGAGCTCGACCTCTGTTTGGTGGATCGCTCGCCGAGCATGCTGGAGGTGGCCGGCGCCCGGCGGCCCGATGCCCGCTGCGTGGCGGGGGACATGCGGACGTTGCGGCTGGACGAGCGCTTCGACGCGGTCTTCGTGCACGACGCCATCGCCTACATGATCACCGAGCCGGACCTGCTCGCGGCCCTGAAGACCGTCGCCCACCACCTGCGACCGGGCGGCGCGGCCCTGGTGGTCCCCGACGCGATCACCGAGCAGTTCCGGCCCAGCAGCGAGCACGGCGGCGGCGACGGGGAGGGCCGGAGCGCCCGCTACCTGTCGTGGACGACGGATCCCGATCCCCAGGACACGGAGGTGCGGATCAGCTTGACGTTCGTGCTCCGGAAGGACGGCGAGGACGACCAGGTGGTGTCCGAGACGCACCGTTGGGGCCTGTTCCCGCGCGCCACCTGGCTGCGCCTCTTCGCCGAAGCGGGGCTGCACGCGGAGGAGCTGGTCGTGGATCCCGATCGGGCGGATCCGCGCTACGGCAACCTCATGTTCCTGGCCCGCCGCCGGCCGACCCTCTGATGCCTGGGCCCCAATCCGCCTGCCTTCAGTAGAATCGTCGGGTGACCTACTCCCTCCGCGCTCTTCCCCCGCTGCTGCTGGTTCTGCTTCTCGGCTCCGGCTGCCTCCTGCTCGATCCCACCCCCGCCTGGGACCGCAACGTCGACGCGCCCGACGACGACGATGCCGTCGACGACGACGACGTGGCGGACGACGACGACTCCGCAGACGACGACGACGCGGCCGACGACGACGACTCCACGGACGACGACGACGCGGTG
>CALCXL010000410.1 GCA_937907595.1 uncultured Pseudomonadota bacterium | reverse complement strand
CTTCTTGCGCCTGCACCAGTGCGGCATCCCCAAGAAGATGGCCCTGGAGCTGTTCAAGCCCTTCATCTACTCCAAGCTCGAAGAGCGCGGCTTCGTTACGACGATCAAGGCCGCCAAGAAGATGGTGGAGAAGCAGAAGTCCGAAGTCTGGGACATCCTGGACGAGGTCATCCGCGAGCACCCCGTGCTCCTGAACCGCGCGCCGACGCTGCATCGCCTGGGCATCCAGGCCTTTGAGCCGGTGCTGGTCGAGGGCAAGGCCATCAACCTGCATCCGCTGGTCTGCACGGCCTTCAACGCGGACTTCGATGGCGACCAGATGGCCGTCCACCTGCCCCTCTCCATCGAGGCGCAGATCGAAGCCCGCGTGCTGATGATGTCCACCAACAACATCCTCAGCCCCGCCAACGGCAAGCCGATCATCCAGCCCTCGCAGGACATCGTGCTGGGCGCCTACTACATGACGCGGGAGAAGATCTTCTCCAACGGCGGCTACGACCAGGAGATGGCCGACGCGGCGAACGCCAAGGGCGAGCCCTACTTCTCGGGGATCTACGGATCCGTCGAAGAGGTCCGGCAGGCCTACGACTCCGGCGCGCTGGGGCTGCACGCCAAGATCAAGGTCCGACTGGACCGCGACCTGGCGGAGACCGGTCGACCGGGCCGCGATCGTCCCGAGGGCATGGGCACCGTGTTGGTGGACACCACCTGCGGGCGCGTCCTCTTCTACGAGATCGTGCCGGGCCAGCTGCCCTTCACCGCGATCAACGCGACCATGGGCAAGAGCCAGCTGGGCAAGCTCATCGACCAGTGCTTCCGCAAGGCGGGCGCCAAGGAGACGGTGCTGTTGGCCGACCGGCTGATGCGCATGGGCTTCGAGCAGGCGGCGCGCGCCGGCGTGTCCATCTGCATCGACGACATGAAGATCCCCAGCGGCAAGGACAAGCTCCTGGGCGAGGCCGAGGGCGAGGTCCGCGAGACCGAGGTGCAGTACGCCGAGGGCCTGATCACCGCGGGTGAGAAGTACAACAAGGTCGTGGACATCTGGGCGAAGGTCACCGAGGAGATCTCCAACCAGATGATCGAGGAGCTGAGCACCGAGGAGATCACCTCCCTGGACGGCAAGCGCACCAAGAAAATCCAGTCCTTCAACTCGCTCCACATGATGGTGGACTCCGGCGCTCGTGGTTCGCACACGCAGGTTCGCCAGCTGGCCGGCATGCGAGGCCTGATGGCCAAGCCGTCGGGCGAGATCATCGAGACGCCGATCGTCGCGAACTTCCGCGAAGGCCTCACGGTGCTGCAGTACTTCATCTCCACTCACGGCGCCCGCAAGGGACTGGCCGACACCGCGCTCAAGACGGCGAACTCCGGGTACCTGACCCGGCGCCTGGTCGACGTGGTGCAGGACTTCATCGTCGCGGAGTACGACTGCAAGACGCTGGACGGCCTCTGGGTCTCGGCGCTGGTGGAGGCCGGTGAGGTCATCGAGCCGCTGGCCGAGCGCGTGCTGGGGCGCAACGTCGCCGAGGAGCTCGTCGACCCCCACACGGGCGAAGTCCTGCTGCCGCGCGACATGTCCATCGACGAGTACACGGTCGGTCTGCTGGAAGAGCGGGGCATCGACCGCCTCTTCATCCGCAGCACCCTGACCTGCGAGGCCGAGCGTGGCGTCTGCGTCATGTGCTACGGCCGCGACCTCTCGCGAGGCAACCAGGTCAACATCGGGGAAGCGGTGGGCGTCATCGCCGCCCAGTCCATCGGTGAGCCCGGCACGCAGCTGACGATGCGTACGTTCCACATCGGTGGTGCGGCGTCCTCGCGGGCGGCGCAGTCGACGCACGAGGCGCGGGGCATCGGCACGCTGAAGTACAACAACGTGCGCACGATCGTCGACCGCACCGGCCGCATCGTCGTGATGAACCGGAACGGCGAGCTCACGGTGCTGGACGAGACCGGCCGGGAGAAGGAGAAGTACGCGCTCCCCTACGGCGCGAAGCTGGCCGTCAAGGACGGGGACGCCATCACCCAGGGCCAGGCGCTCGCGGAGTGGGAACCCTTCGCCGTGCCGGTGCTCGCCGAAATCGGCGGCAAGGCGACCTTCGTCGACATGATCGAAGGCTCGACCATGCAGGACCAGGTCGACGAGTTCACGGGCATCAACCGCAAGGTGGTGATCGAGAGCCGGGACGGCACGCTCAAGCCCCGCGTCGTGATCAAGGACGGCAAGATCGAGTCCGTCTACCACATGCCCGTCTCGGCCAACGTCTCGGTGGACGCTGGCCAGGAAGTGGTCCCCGGCGACGTCCTCGCCCGAATCCCGCGCGAGGCGGTCAAGACCAAGGACATCACCGGTGGTCTGCCCCGTGTGGCCGAGCTGTTCGAGGCGCGCAAGCCCAAGGACACCGCGGTCATCACGGAGATTGACGGCTTCGTCGGCTTCGGCAAGGACTACAAGGGCAAGCGCCGCGTGGTCGTCACCCCCGACGGCGAGGGCGAAGAGGCCGAGTACCTGATCCCGAAGGGCAAGCACATCTCGGTGCGCGAGGGCGACTACGTGCGCGCTGGTGACCCGCTGATGGACGGCTCCACCAACCCCCACGACCTCCTGCGGGTCAAGGGCGAGAAGGAGCTGGCGGGCTACCTGGTCGACGAGGTCCAGGAGGTCTACCGACTCCAGGGCGTGAAGATCAACGACAAGCACATCGAGGTCATCATCCGGCAGATGCTCCGCCGCGTTCGGGTCAAGCACCCGCGCGATTCGGACTTCCTGGTGGATGAGTCGGTCGAGAAGGCGCGCTTCACTGCGGTGAACCGGGCGCTCATCGAGGCCGGCAAGGAGCCTGCGATCTCGGAGCCGATGCTCCTGGGCATCACCAAGGCGTCGCTCTCCACGGAGTCGTTCCTGTCCGCTGCCTCCTTCCAGGAGACCACCCGGGTCCTGACCGAGGCCGCCATCCAGGGCAAGCTCGACTACCTCCGTGGCCTCAAGGAGAACGTGCTCATGGGACGTCTGATCCCGGCCGGCACGGGCTTCACCGTCTACCAGCGCCTCGGGCTGGACGACGAGCAGGGCAACCCCGTCAAGGTTGCCGCGAGCTAATAGACCGATCCGGGCGGCCGGGGCTTGACAGGGCCTTGGCCGTCCTTTACCTTCCGCGAGCTTCGCGCCCCGGGCGATCGCCCGGGATCGCGATCCCGCATTGATTCTGGTCCCTCACGGGACGGTTACTTGGAGTGCCGGCGCATGCCGACGATCAATCAGCTTGTCCGCAAGGGACGCAAGGCCCGCGCCGAGCGTTCGGCATCCCCGGCGCTTCAGCAGAGCCCGCAGCGTCGCGGCGTCTGCACTCGCGTCTACACCACCACGCCCAAGAAGCCGAACTCGGCCCTGCGCAAGGTGGCTCGTGTGCGTCTCACCAACGGGATCGAGGTCACCTCGTACATCCCCGGTGAGGGTCACAACCTCCAG
>CALCXL010000409.1 GCA_937907595.1 uncultured Pseudomonadota bacterium | reverse complement strand
CCGCATGGACCACGAGGACCTGTGGGACATGGAGGCCGCGGTCTTCTGGTTCACGCCCGAGCGGGTGGCCGAGGTCTTCAACCACGAGGCCGACGTCGTCGCGCGCAAGATCCTGGAGGCGGACACGCCCTACGTCGGCTTCTCGCTGACGATGGAGGGGATCTGCTTCACCAAGCTGGTCTGCGATCGCATCCGCCGCGACGCCCCGGACAAGGTGATCGTGGCCGGCGGGCCGGGCGTGGCCTTCCCCGAGTACCGGGCGCTCTTCCCGCGCGGCGCGGTCGACGTGTTCGTGGTGGGGGCCGGCGAGGAGGCCCTGCGCCTGCTCCTGCAGCACGGCATCGGCGCCGACGGCGTTCCTTCGAAGGGGGCGCTGCCCGACACGCTGACGGTCTGGCGCGATCGACCCCAGGACCCCGACTCACCGGTCTGCCTGAGCCACCCCGTCGACGCCGACACGTTCGAGCACCCCACCTTCGACGGCATCGACCTCTGCAAGTACCGGGGGCGCGACCACATCGCCCTGATCATGGGACGCGGCTGCTTTCGCTCCTGCGCCTTCTGCTCGGACAAGCCCGACCAGGGGCGCTACCGGGCCTTCGGCTTCGAGAAGCTGATGCGGGCCATCGCCTACTACAAGGAGAACCTCTGGGTGGGCGGGGTCACCTACAACGACCTGATCCTCAACGGCGACCTCAACCACCTGGACCGCTACTGCGACGTCTTGATCGAGAACGCGGTCGAGCTGGTCTGGGACGGGCAGGCCACCGCGCACCGGGTGATGAACAAGCGGCCGTGGCTGTTCGAGAAGATGGCCCAGGCCGGCTGCACGGACCTGACCTACGGCCTGGAGTCCTTCGACAACGACGTGCTGGCGGTCATGCGCAAGGGCTACACCGCGGACATCGCAGTGGACACCCTGCGGCTGACGCGCGCGGCGGGCATCACCACCGGCATCAACCTGATCTGCGGCTTCCCTGGGGAGACCGAGCCGCAGTTCCAGAAGACCCTGGACGCCCTGGAGGAGCACGCCGAACACATCGACCGCGTAACGTCGTTGAGCGTCTGCGCGGTCATGCCCGGCTCGCCCCTGTGGACGGAGCCGGAGTCCTTCGGCATCACGCTGCCGAAACCCGGGCACTACCACGAGTGGCAGAGCCTGGACGGGTCCAACACGCTGCCGATCCGCCTGGACCGGCACGCCCGCATGAAGGCGAAGGTCGCCGAACTGGGGCTGTCCGCGGTGGTGCAGGCCACCGCCGAGTTCGATCCCGCGGCGCGGCCGGGCGGGACCTGAGGGCCTCCCGCTGGGGAGGGCGTTGAGGGCCCCCTCCCCCCGAGGGGAGAGGGAGCCGTCGATCACTGCTTGAGGGTCAGCTCCAGGTCCAGCTGGATGTGGACCTCGTCGCCCACCACCACGCCGCCGGCCTCCAGGGCCTTGTTCCAGCTCAGCCCGAAGTCCTTGCGGTCGACGACGACCGTGGCGCTGGTGCCCGTCTTGGTGTTGCCCCAGGGGTCCTTCACGGGCGCGGTGAAGCCCTCCGCCTTCTGGCGCACCGACTTCGTCACGCCGTGAATGGTCAGGTCGCCCACCAGCTCGAAGGCCTCCGAGCCCTTCTGTGGTACGGCC
>CALCXL010000408.1 GCA_937907595.1 uncultured Pseudomonadota bacterium | reverse complement strand
TGCTCGTGGCCTCCACGGACCCCGAGGCCAGCCCGTCCATGACCCAGACCTACCAGTGGCTGGTGGACGGCGTGCCCGTGGGCATCTCCCAGGCTGTGGTTCCCGCGACGGACACGGCCAGCGGCGAGGAGTGGACCTGCCGGGTCTGGGGCAACGACGGCACCCAGGACGGGCCCTACGGCACGGACACCGTCACCATCGGCAACAGCGTGCCGACCATCAGCTCGGTCTCCATCCTGCCCACCACCGCCTACGAGGCCTCCACCCTCACCTGCCTGGCCGGCGGCTGGTCCGACGCCGACGGCGACGCGCCGGACTACACCTACGTCTGGCTGCTGGACGGCACGCCCATCCCCGGCGCCACCGCGGCCACCCTCACGGGCGCCGAGTTCGACAAGGACGACGCGATCAGCTGCCAGGCCACCCCCACCGACGGCATCGACTCCGGCGTCGCCCTGGCCAGCCCCACCGTCACGATCCTCAACACCCCGCCCAGCGACCCCACGCTGCTGCTCACCCCCACCCCCGTCGCCGACATCACCGACCCCCTGGTGTGCCAGGCCGCGGGCTCCTTCGACGACGACGGCGACGCCATCACCTACGTCGTGCAGTGGCAGATCGACGGCGTGCCCGAGCCCGGCTGGGACAACGTCACGGTCATCCCCTGGGGGGAGACGGAGTTCGGCCAGGAGTGGACGTGCGAGGCCTGGGCCAACGACGGCACGGACCCCTCCAACGTGATCGCAGGCTCGGTGCAGGTGCTGCCGAACGTCGACGACCTGGTGATCACCGAGTTCCTGGCCGACCCCAGCGCGGTCGCGGACATCGACGGCGAGTGGGTGGAGCTCTACAACCGCACCGCGCAGTCCATGAACCTCAACGGCTTCCGCCTGCACGACGACGCCACGCCCGGCTACACCATCAACGTCGACCTCTTCGTGGGCCCCTTCGAGTACGTGGTGCTGGCGCGCAACAGCAACAGCGCGGTCAACGGCAACGTCACCGCGGATCACCAGTACAGCGGCTTCGTGCTGGAGGACGACGTCGACCAGATCGTGGTCACCTTCGACGGCCTGGAGATCGACCGCGTCGAGTACGACCTGGGCAGCTACGCCTGGAGCCTGTCGCAGCAGGCATCGGGTCTGGACCCCGACCTGGGCGCCCCGGACCCCACCCTCAACGACGACCCCGCCTCCTGGTGCGGCGCCACCAGCCTGTTGGGCGGCCTGCTGTCCGACTTCGGCACGCCCGGCGCGGCCAACGACTCCTGCCTCTGCTTCGACTCGGACGCCGACGGCGACGGGTTCGGCGTCGACGGGGCCTGCTCCCTGCTCGACTGCGACGACGCCTCCCCCGCCGTCTCCCCGGCCGGGGTGGAGACCTGCAACGGCATCGACGACAACTGCGTCGACGGCATCGACGAGGGCTGCAACGACGCCCCGACGGTAGACAGCGTCACCCTCGCCCCGGTGCCCGCCTACGAGGACACGGTGTTGAGCTGCACGGGCGTCAACTTCCAGGACCCCGACGGGGACCCCGAGGGCTACCAGTACGCCTGGATGGTGGCCACGGTGCCGCTGGTGGGCGCCAACGCGGACACCCTGGACGGCGCCTGGTTCGACAAGGGCGACAGCATCACCTGCGAACTGACCCCCTGGGACGGCCAGCTCGCGGGCGTCCCCGTCGTCTCCAACGCCGTCGTGGTCCAGAACACCGCGCCCACGGACCCCTCGGTCAGCCTGACGCCCAACCCCACGGCCCTGCTGAGCGCGCCGCTGGCCTGCAGCGCCAGCGGCTCCACGGACCTGGACGGGGACCCCGTCGCCTACGACGTGCGCTGGACGGTGGACACGGTGCCCGCCCCGGCCTGGGACGGCGCCTGGGCGGTGCCGAGCTCGGAGACGCAGCTGGGCGAGGAGTGGATCTGCGAGGCCCGCGCCAACGACGGCGCCGGGGGCTTCAGCGCGTGGGTCGCGCGCTCCACCACGATCATGCCGGCGGTGGGCTCGGTCGTGATCAGCGAGGTCATGGTCGATCCCACGGTGGTCGGCGACGCGTCGGGCGAGTGGATCGAGGTCTACAACGCCTCCACCCAGACCATCGACCTGCTGGGCTTCGTCCTGCGCGACGACGTCAGCGACACCCACACCATCGCCTCCTCCGTGGTCCTGGAGCCCGGGGCCTACGCCCTGCTGGCCCGCAACGCCGACGTCTCCCTCAACGGCGGCGTCACGGCCGACTACGACTACTCGGGCGTCTCCCTCAGCAACGGCCAGGACCAGCTGGTGCTGGAGTTCCTGGGCCTGGAGATCGACCGCGTGGAGTACGACCTGGGGGTCTTCTCCAACAACCTGGCCGGCGCCGCCTGGAGCCTGGACAGCGACCTGGGCACCCCCGACGCGGTGGAGAACAACGCCCTGAGCAACTGGTGCGGCGCGGTCACCCCCCTGTCCTCCCCGGGCAGCGACTTCGGCACGCCGGGCCAGGCCAACCCCTCCTGCTCCTGCTGGCTGAGCGACGGCGACGGCGACAACTACGGCGACCACGGCTCCTGCCCCCTGCAGGACTGCAACGACTCGTCCACGGCCTCCAACCCCGAAGCCGTCGACGTCTGCGAGAACGGCATCGACGAGGACTGCGACGGCGGCGACGCCATCTGCGACTGCCTGGCCACGGACGGCGACGGCGACGGCTTCGGCGACGGCCTGGCCTGCGTGCTGGTGGACTGCAACGACAACGACCCCACCATCAACCCCAACGCCACCGAGTCCTGCGACGGCGTGGACGAGGACTGCGACGGCTCGGTCGACGAGGACTTCGACACCGACTTCGACGGCTGGACCACCTGCGAGGGCGACTGCAACGACAGCGTCCCCTCCACCTGGCCCGGCGCGCCGGAGACCTGCAACAGCGTGGACGACGACTGCGACGGCGGGGTGGACGAGGGCTTCGACAACGACAGCGACGGCTTCACGTCCTGCGGCGGCGACTGCAACGACGCCAACAACACCATCAGCCCCGCGGCCACCGAGGCCTGCGACGGCGTGGATCAGAACTGCGACGGCACCCCGGACAACGGCAACCCGGCCACCATGTGCCCGGCCACGAACGACGTGTCGGTCACCTACTGCTCCTCGGGGAACTGCCAGATCAACACCTGCGCCGGCGGCTACTTCGACGTCGACACGCAGTACGGCAACGGCTGCGAGTGCGCCAACGACTTCGCGGGCGGCAGCTGCGGCAGCGCGATCATCGTGGACTCCCTGACCACGGGCCAGAGCGTCGACTACGTCGGCGTCCTGCCCCTCTCCTCGCACTCGGACTGGGTCAACGTCTCCTTCCCGCGCTCGGGCCGGCCCGGCGGCGGCACCCCCCGCGTCCAGCTGCTCAGCAACCCCGGCGGCACCCACAACATCGACGTCTTCTTGAACTGCTCGGGCACCCAGGCCGCCTGCGGCAACCAGCCGGACGCCCTGGATCTGACCGACTACACCTTCGTGGACACCGGCAGCCCGGGCTACACCATCAACAACACGTCCTGGCCCGACAACGTCTTCGTCCGCGTCCAGCGCAGCGCCGGCGCCCCCTCCTGCGCCCAGTACACGCTGCGATTCTCGCGGTAGGGCGGCCGGCGCGGCGGTGCTCCCCTGGCGCCTTGGCCCTTGCCCCTTGCCTTCCGAAAACCGATGTGTACGATCCGGCCCCCTCGCTCCGGCGGGGCTGAACGGTCTTTGAAATTGAGGATGGAACGCGGCGCCCCGGCGATCGCAAGGTGGGCTGGCCGAGTGGTCGAAGGCGCTTGACTCGAAATCAAGTGTGGGGAAACTCACCCGGGGTTCGAATCCCTGGCCCACCGCCATTCCTCAAACATCGACAGCGCCTTCGCGCGCAGCAGTGACGGTCGGGCCTCAGGCGGCCGATAGGGGTGAACTCCGCCAGGCCCGGAAGGGAGCAACGGTAGCCCTGATTTCGGGGTGTCTGAGTAGCCCGGCCGTCTCTCCTGCCCGCGGGGGCGCTGTCCGTTGGGGCCCCCGGTCGTGCGCGGCGAGCCCGATGAACGCGCCCTTGCCCGCCCGCCTGTTGCGACGGCGCACCCGCGGGTAGACTCCCGACCCCATGTCCCACCAGGCCATCGCCCGGAAGTTCCGCCCCCAGGTCTTCGAAGACATCGTCGGCCAGCAGCACGTCACGCGGACGCTTCAGAACGCCATTCGACTCGGGCGCGTGCACCACGCGTTCCTGTTGACCGGTGCGCGCGGCGTGGGCAAGACGTCGGCCGCGCGGGTGCTGTCCCGGGCCCTCAACTGCGAGACCGGCCCGGCGGAGAACCCCTGCAACGAGTGCTCGGCCTGCAAGGAGATGCTGGCGGGCTCGTACCCCGACGTCATCGAGTTCGACGCCGCCAGCCACAACAGCGTCGACGACATCCGCGACCTGGTGGACAAGGTCCGGTACGCACCGCAGCGGGGCCGCTCCAAGGTCTACATCATCGATGAGGTCCACATGGTCACCAAGCAGGGCTTCAACGCCCTGCTCAAGACCCTGGAGGAGCCGCCGCCCCACGTCATCTTCATCCTGGCGACGACGGACCCGCAGCAGCTCCTGGACACGGTGATCAGCCGCTGCCAGCGCTTCGACTTCAAGATGATCCCGGTCCGCACGACCTACGAGCACCTCAAGTACGTGGCGGAGGCCGAGGGCGTGGTGGTGCCCGACGCCTCCTTGATGACCATCGCCCGCGAAGGCGGCGGCTCCATGCGCGACGCCCAGTCGCTGCTGGACCAGGTGCTGTCCTACGCCACGGGCTCGGTGACGGAGGAGGAGGTCGCGGAGATCCTGGGCTTCATCGACCGCTCCATCCTCTACGACGTGCTGGAGGGCGCCCTGGCCGGGGACCCCGCCGCCGCGCTGGAGGCGGTGGCCAAGGTCTCGCTGTTCGGCTTCGACGTGCGGACCTTCGCCAACCAGCTGCTGGAGGCCGTGCGCAACGTCACCGTCGTGCGCCAGGTGCGCGACGCCCCGGACCTGCTGGACCTGCCGGACAACGAGATCGCGCGCCTGCAGACGCTGGCCGAGGGCCGCGACCTGCCCATGCTGATGCAGCAGTTCGACATCCTGGCCCAGGCGGTCGACGGCATCGCGCGCAGCGAGCAGCCGGCCCTGCTGCTGGACATGGCCGCGGTCAAGATGGCCAGCGTGCGGCCCTTCGTGCCGGTCGACGCCCTCATCGATCGGCTGGTGCAGCTGGAGAAGAAGCTGGCCGCGGGGGGCGCGCCGCCGCGCCGGGGAGGTCCTTCGGGAGGACCGCCCCCTTTTCGTCGTGAGGGCGCCGACGACCCGGCCCCAGTAGCAACCGCCCCGTCGACCGTTTCTGCCCCACCGGTCGCAGCCCCGTCGGCCGTCTCTGCCCCGCCGGCCGCGCCCTCCGCGTCGGCCGCAGCCACGTCCGCGCCTCCTGCGTCCGCCGCCCCAGCGCCGCCGCCTGCCCCGACCCCGCCAAAGCCCGCGCGCGCGGCCGCCAAGCCGTCCCAACCGCCCCCGAGGGTTGCCCCGGCCCCCGAGCCCGACCCCTTCGACGGCCAGCCCGACCTGCCGCCCATGCCCGACGACGACGACGCCCCGGCGGACGACGACTACGGCGACTACGAGGACGCACCGCCGCCCCCGGCGGTCCCCGACCCCGATCCCATCGACCTGCGCCCCGCCGCGGACGCCCCCACGCCCGGCGCCGTGCTCGGCCGCCTCAAGAGCTACCGGGACCGCTCCGGCCGCTCCGGTGCCCCCCGGAGCCCATCGAAGGCCCCGTCGGCGACGCCCACCGCAGCCCCGGCAGAGGTCCCCGCCGCCGAGCCCGCCCCCGCCGCCACCCCGTCGGAGGCTCCCCCGTCGAAGGCCAGCGCGGCCAAGGCCCCCGCACCGAAGGCCAGCGCGGCCAAGGTCCCCGCACCAAAGGCCAGCGCGGCCAAGGCCACCCCAGCCCCCGAGCCCGACGCCCCAGCCCCCGAGCCCGAC